>JBEVIO010000109.1:0-3537 GCA_040510635.1 Binatia bacterium
TGGCGACGTTTAGCCGCATTACGTGCGGTGCCATGCCGTCTTGACCGACGTCCATAGGATATCGGTCGATCAACGCGGTCAGATTGGCGACGCACTCTTCTTTGTTCATGCCGCGCCTAATCCCGCCGCGCACGTACTCGACCCATTCGCTGATGAACGAGCCTTGCTCGTCCAAGTAACGCTTATCGCAGACCGGCCCGTGCCCGGGAACGAACGTATCCTCGCGCAACGCGCGCAGTGACGCGAGTGCTTTCAGCCAATGATCCGGATTGGCCTCTTGGAGCCAAGTCTGCACCTTGCAAAAAATATTGTCGCTGGTGAAAACGACGCCTTCTTCTTCGACGATCACGGCCGCTTGGTACGGCGTGTGGCCGGGCATATGGATCATATGAAACGTGTGATTGCCCACGTGCAAAGTCATCTCGCTCTGAAACGTGATCACCGGGGCGTTGGCTTTATAGTTTTCCAGAAACTTCGATTCGTCAGGTCCGAAGGAAGCCACGCGCGCGACATGTGCCGCCATATCAGTGCCCAGGATGCGCGAACGCACGCCTTCATGCGCGACCACCGGTACGTCGAAGAAAGCATTGCCGGTCCAATGATCGCCGTGCGGCTCGGTGTTGATAATGTAATGCAGCCGGCCGAGCCGCTCGATCTCCCCTTTCAACCGCACGGCGTCACTCGGCTTGTGCGGCGTATCGATTAACACCACGCCATCCGAGGTCGTGACGACGCCGTGATTGGCGCCCTTCAACCCGGTTTCCACGAGTACGTTAGCTGTCAACTGCTTCACGGCGCACCTCGTTTTGTAATCGACCCATGCAGGCTATTCGGCTTTATGACCCAATTCCCGCGCTGCCTGAATTGCAAATCTGCTATCGGCGACGTCTTCGAACGCCACCTTCTTGTCAGCGAAGCGACCCTGTGACTGAACCCCGCGGATAATATTTTCCATGCCCGCGCGCGTCGGCACGCCTGTGCCAACCCAGGCAACAGCCATGAGCTCATAGCTCCTGAGCGCGCTTTCGCGGTCCATCTTCATGACTTTCATCGTGAAGTCGACGGCGCGTTCTTTGGAACTCAGCAGTAAATCTTTCGCCTCTTGCAGCGATTTGATGATTCTTACGACTTGCTCGGACTTTGAGTTTAATGTCTTCATCATTGTGGTCAAACCACCCACCGGCATCTCTACGACCGAGCCGAGATCGAGGATCCTGCTGAAGCCTTTTTTCAGCACAAGAAACAGCAACGGCGGGTCGACGGTTGCAGCGTCTACAGCTTTAGACTCTAAGGCCCGCAGGTATTGCTGCGGTCCGAGCGACACGACGATATATTCCCGCGGATTGCCGCCGAACTTTTCGATCGCCATCATCAACGAGGTATGCGTCGTCCCGCCTAATCCCGTGACGCCGATCTTTTTTCCGCGCAAGTCTTGTAAAGACTTCACTTCCGGTTGCGCAACGACCGAGTGTAGAATCCGATTAGAGACGACCCATACGGCGCGGGAAGGAATGCCCGCGAGCGTCCCGCCGACTGACCCAGGACCGACGCCGGCGACGTATTCAAGTTCCCCGGCGCCCAGGGCCACGGCTGAGAGCTGCGACGTCAATAGCAAAATCTCGACGTCCAACTTATGGCGAGCAAATATTCCGATTTCTTTGGCAGCGAGCAGCGGCAAGTTGCTGAGGGACGGTCCGACGTAAGCGATGCGAACTCTGTCCTGCGCGAGTGAAGGAACGCCGAGGCATAGCGCGCAAATCAATTCACAAAGGAGAATCAATCCAGCTCGCACTGTTGTGCTCGTAGACTAAGCAGATCCTGACACCCTAAAGCCAAACCCTTGAAACCTAATCGACCTTGTAACCCAACTCCTTTGCGACCTCTCTCGCGACACGCGTATCGGTGATTTCCTCGAAAGCGATCTTTTTGCCGGTGAACTGACCGAGCATCTGCAGCGATTTGACGATCTGCTCCATGCCCTCGCGGCTCGGCACGCCGTTGCCCGAAGCGCTGCGCCGATTATCGGCGAACATTTCTTCCGCGACCTCTCGGTCGACGCGAATGGTGCGCATGATCAAATCGATCGCTTTTTCCTTCGACTGAAGCAGCGCTCTCTTGGCCATTTGCAAAGAGCGGATGACGCGCTTGAGTTCGCTCGTGCGGTTTTGTATGGAGGCATTCGAAGCGGTTATCCCGCCGAGCGGCATCTGCACGTGCGCGCCGATATCGAGGAGCTCGCGAAAACCTTTTTTCTTGGCGTGATAATTCAACGGCGAATTGAGTTGCGCTGCTTCGATGGTACCGTTTTCCAATCCGCTCATCAGTTGCGGCGCGCCCAGAGCGACAATGATGAAGTCTTTGGGATTTTCCCCGACCGCTTCCAGGGCAATGCGCAGCGCCACGTCCGACGTGCCACCGAGCCCGGTAAGGCCGAGCCGCTTGCCGCGCAATTCTTTTAGCGACTTAAACTCGGGCCGAGCGAGAACCGTGTAGATCAGCGACTCAGAGGCGAACCAGACGGCTTTGGACGGCAATCCCCGCAGCGTTGCCGCAACCGAGTTGGGACCGACGCCGGCAACGTAATGGATATCGCCGCTGGCCAAGGCTGAATTGGCGGCTTGGGAGCGCATCTGAATGCTTTCAACGTCAAGGCCGTTCTGCTCGAAGATCTTCCACTGCTGCGCGGCGAACAAAGCCAGGCAGCAGATCGAAATGTTGGGATATGAAATGCGGATCTTGGTTCGGGTTTCTTGAGCCCATAAACGGCCGGACGCTGACAAGAATACGACAGTAATGATTCCAACCAAGAGCAGAAGACTGCGGTTTTTGTTTTTCATTGAAATCCGCTCCTATTCAAAAAAGAGAAGCTCAGCCTTCGAGTGCTGAGCATAGAGCGAACAGGTCTCTCTTCGTTCGGGATGACAGATCGCCTTAGTTGTCATTCCGCGCCCTTCGGCAACGCTCCGGCTAAACTCCGCGAGGATTCTTTCTCATATTCGCGAGCGCGCCGGACTTCCCGGGTACGTTCAACATCGAGCTCGAATTTGCGCCCGTTCTGCCGAATCGACACACCGTAATCGCGCCGCGCCGCTTCGAGCGAAACGTAGCCGGAACGAACGTCGTCGAGCACGCGCGCCGGATCGCGCTCCAATGGGTTCCAAAATCCGCCGCCACCGCCCACTTCGATGAGAAATCCGTCGCCGGCCTGGAGAGCGACGTGCCCGGCGGTTTTTCCAGTCGACAATCTCTGTATCGATCCGTCCTTGCGCACGATGCTGAAGCGATTGGCCATTGCGTCTTTACCACCATGGAGCCCCCACGGCGGGCAAAGCGTCCGCTCCATCGCGGATTGCACGCCGGCCGGCGCGAGCATTTGTACCTCTTGGGCCACGCCGAGTCCGCCGCGGAACTTGCCCGGACCGCCTGAATCTTCACGCAGCTTTCGATAGGAGATGAATATCGGCCCTTTCCCTTCGCCTGCTTCCACCGGCGTGTTATGGGTGTCGCCATCGTTGATGCAAAATGTTGCGTTCTGTC
>JBEVIO010000110.1:0-3320 GCA_040510635.1 Binatia bacterium
TGGCGGCGTTGGATTATTAGGGCGACGAACACGCTTCGCCGCAGTCGCCAGGAATTTTGCGGGACGATCCTAGTTCCCCAGGACTTTCTTGAGACGCTCGATGGTATCCGGCGGCTGGATCGTTACGTCTTTAGCGAGTTTCTCCAATTCTTCGCCGCCGACTGGATCGAATTCGTAGTTTCGCTTCTTCACTTCGGCACGGAACTGCTCGTCGTTCATGGTCTTGACAAACGCGTCCCGCAGAGTCTTCAGACGGTCAGCCGGCATGCCCGGAGGACCGAACATCGGCCGGCCCATGTCACCGGCGGCGAGAAGCACCTTGCCCAGACGCCTTCCCGACTCTGGAGTTTTGTGTCGATCCAAGATTTCCGCGATGGTGGGGACATCCGGCAACCGTTCGTCCCTTTTACTTCCCGTCTGAAACAGGTGTCGAACAAAATTCGTCTTGCGCCAGGTATGGTACGGCTCGCGGCCAAAAAACGCTTCGATGGTAAACGCGCGGCAATGAATCTCGCCGCGCTCGACAGCGAGGTCAATGTCTGTTCCGCCCGGATAGCCGGTGACGATGGCGAACTTCGCACCGACGGTGTCTTGCAATAATTTGGGCAGGTAAGAATCCGGCCCAGTGACTCCTGTAGCGCCGCATTTCGGCGGCTCTTTGGCCGTGCGGACATCTTCGATGGTTTTATACGGCGTGTCCGCGCGCATATACATTTGGCTATCGCCGCGCGCCGGCGAACCGATCCAGGTAAACTTCGCCCAGTCGAACTGAATCTCAGATCTGCCGAGCAACTGGTTTAAATACAGCGAAGGGATAACTGAACCTATAATCGTCAAGCCGTCTGGCTTTACATTGCTATAAAGATGATTCACCGCGACTACATGGCCCGCGCCGGGCATATTCTGCACGATGAAATCCGGGTTTCCCGGAATATGCTTGCCCATGTACGTGACAATAAGCCGCCCCCACAAGTCGTAGAGGTTCCCCGGCGGCGTGCCAATAATGACCTTGATGGTTTTTCCCTGGTAAAAAGGCGCCTGGGCATGTGCAGTCGGCACCCAGGCCAGCAGACAAAGAATAAACGGCACGGAGAGTTTTTTCATGTTGCACCTCGGATTAAGCTGAGCCCGCGCGCGTCGCAGCATCGGGCCTGAATCGCCGCTAACCTAGTCCAACTCGCAGATGAGCGTCAAGTGAAATAGCCAGGGCCGAAAAGATGCGGGGATCTTTACAGCGTCGCTACGTAATTGACCATGCGCTCGCGCATCCCGGCGTCGGGAATAATCCCCACGCCTCCTTGCATATTGTCGATAAGGTGCGCGATTTTACTCGTCGCCGGTATCGCGCAGGTTACAGCCGGCTGCGAAATGACAAATTTGAGAAAGAATTGAGCCCAGGTCGAGCAGCCGATGTCCTTGGCCCAGGACGGCAATGGCTTGCCACCTACCTTTCTGAAAAGCGGGCCGCCGGCGAATGGCCGATTGATGAGGACCGCCAGACGCTTTTCAGCGGCAAGCGGCAACAACCGGCGCTCGGCGTCGCGCTCAGCCACGGAATAATTGAATTGCACGAAGTCGAGTTCCTCCGAAGCGAGCACCCGCGCCAAATCGTCGTAGGCGCTGGCGGTGTAGTGAGTAACGCCGATATAGCGAACTTTCCCTTGCTCTTTCCACTGGCGCAGCGTGGCCAGATGGGTGCGCCAGTCAACCAGATTGTGCACCTGCATCAGGTCCAAGCGCTGAATACGCAATCGACGGAACGACTCTTCCATCTGCCGGATGCCGGCTTCCCGCCCGCTGCTCCAGACCTTAGTGGCGATAAAGAGGTGCTTTCTGAGCTTAAGCTCGCCGGCAAGATCGCCGGCGACGCTTTCAGAATTGCCATACATCGGCGAGGAATCGATGACGCTGCCGCCGAGCCGCGCGAATTCGCCGAGGACCTCTTTCAGCGGCGCGCGCGCCGCCGGATCGGCGCCCACATCAAAAGTCTGCCATGTCCCAAGGCCAATCACCGGCAGCGATTCTCCCGAACGCGGGATCGGCCGACGGATAATCGACGCGGCCATTGAGTAACCTCCAGTCAGCGCAACGGTGCCGGCGCCGAGCGCCAGGCGAAACAACTGCCGACGCGACATGCCTCTTGTGCGGATTAAGATCGCCATTCGCATCAATCTTGGTTACAATCTACGCCCTGGGCACCCCCGGCGGCAAGCGCCGAATGTTCGGCATCGGTCGATGGCCTACCGGGAACCATGCGGCGTCTTGGGCCGTTATGCTCTTGTCGAGATGCGTCGAAAGCAGGGAGAAGGACAATGAGACTTAAAAGATTTGCGATTCTATGGATGGCGCTCGGCTGGATCGCGATGGCGCAGTCGGGCAAATTGTACGCGGCAAGCGCCAACGCGGAAACGGCCAAAGCGACTTTTGCCGGCGGGTGCTTTTGGTGCATGGAGCCGCCGTTCGATAAGCTCGACGGCGTGTTTGCGACAATTTCCGGTTATGCGGGCGGCAAGACGAAAAATCCGACTTATGAAGAGGTTTCTGCGGGCACCACGGGACACACCGAAGTCGTACAGGTGACCTACGATCCGAATAAGATCAGCTACTCCAAGTTACTCGAAGTTTTTTGGCATAACATCGACCCGCTGACGCCCAATCGGCAGTTTTGTGACGCCGGCAGTCAATACCGCTCGGCGATTTTTGTCCACGATCAGAATCAAAAACGCCTGGCTGAAGAATCCAAAGCAACCATTGCCAAGCGATTCAAAACGCCCATCGTCACGGAAATTGTTCCGTTCACGGAATTTTTTCCAGCGGAGGATTACCATCAGGATTATTACAAGAAAAATCCTGTTCGCTATCAGATTTACCGCTACGGTTGCGGCCGCGACCAGCGGCTCGAGGAGCTGTGGGGCGCGGCGCCAAAGTGATCCAGCTCGTAAAACCGCTGGGCAAGAAAATATGCGCTATGCGGGCGAGCTTCGTTGCTGCGCACCATCGATGCTCCAAATGCCCGCCCCTTGGGTCGCCACGTAGAGAAAGACAAAACAAAATAGCACTGCCGGCTCGCCTTTGTTTTCGAGCGGCCAAAAGCTTGTGGGAAAATGGGCCATGAAGTAGGCAACCGCCATCTGCCCGCTGGCGATGAACGCCGCGTATCCGGCAAGGAACCCGATCACGATCAAAAGCCCCGTGATCACTTCGATTGCGCCCGCGACGCCGAAGAGAGAGCTGAGCAACGCCGCGGTTCCTTTGCCGTCGACACCGCCGAACCAGCCAAAAACCTTCTGCGCGCCGTGGCAAACGAAGAGCAAACCAAC
>JBEVIO010000111.1:0-16468 GCA_040510635.1 Binatia bacterium
GCTGAGGGTATCACCTGCCTTCACGGCGTAGTCCACTGGCTCAACCGGCAATCTCGGCGGCTTGTCAGCGACGACGATCGGCTTGGTTTTGTACAGACGATCAATAAATCCAGAATTATCCAGTTCTTTGACAAATGACAGGTCGACAAACTGCTCCGGTCGAAGTGTCTTGGCTTCGGGCTCTTTTTCACCTACTTCTCGAAGAATCGCGTCAATTCCTTTCAGCGTCGGATACGGCTTCGCCGGAACAAGAGCAAGTCCGATATCCTGGTGTATCTCCTTCAAAGCCTCGGTATTGTTGGTCTTGAGATATTTCGCGAGAACGGTCAAAGACTCCTGCCGGTGGGTCTTGTAGTAGTGAATACCTTCCACATAGGCTTTCATGACGTTGCGGACAAGGTCAGGCTGGGATTTGATCAGTGCCCGAGTCGTTGCTAATCCCGTGTGCTGATATTCGAGGCCGAGCATTTTAAGGTTCGCCAGAACGCGAAAGCCCTTTTTTTTCGCATGGAGACTCTGAGGAACTTCCAACATCACCCCCTGGACCCGTCCGGACTCAAGCGCGGCGAACCGCTCTGGCTGCGTCCCGATCTCAAGAATTTTTACATCCTTATCCGGGACTAAACCATACTTGTCGAGGGCAAACCGAATCGCAAAGTCCGAAGAACTCCCATACCGGCTCACCGCCAAGGCTTTGCCCTTCAGTTGATCCGGTCGTTGGACGTTCTTGTCAACGATGAATTGATAATTCATCGTGTTTAGGATCCCGGCGATCATCACGATGTCCGCGCCCTTGAGGTTACTCTGGATAACCCCAGCGCCTGCCATCTGTGCAAAGGCTACGTCGCCTGACGCGAGGGTTTGTGCGGCCCGGCTTCCTCCTTCCACAAGCACGAGCTGCACGTTCAAGCCATACTTGCTGAAGAAACCCTTTTCGTAGGTCACCCACAAAGGCGCCATGTTACCCGAAATAGAGCTATAAGCTATGATAATCTTCAACAAAGGGCGCTCCGCCGTTTTTTCCGCAGGGTTGGCCAGAGCAGGAGTGAGAAGTCCTATTGCCCAAAGAAAAATGACAATGCCAACCCGCGCGTCTCGCATGCTCCGCCGGGTAAAGTCCGATTGCGAAAACATAACTCCGCTAAGTCGGCTGTGTGCGCATCTGCCGCGATCTCATCTCGCGACTCTATTCTCAACTGGGGTGTTCAGTTCGGCCGCGCTTACGTCAGTCTTGTCGGTCCGCCCGCCGATGGGCGCAATAATGGCGCGCACGAGAAAAACAGAGAGAGCGACAGTAACGAGTAGCACGAGGACGATTAAGCCAACAAAGCGAAGCAAGACTGTGTTGATCTCTGTTTTCACGCCCTCTGCCCATATTCCCAGATGGGCTGTCCCTAGTTGTCCTTCAAGAACCGGTACACGGGTCTCGTATACGGTGTTTCCTTGCAATGTCACGATCCGCGTGCCGACTTGTTTTCGCTCGTCCGGCGTCAACGTTCGCATAAGCTCTGGAGGGAACGGCCTCATGCTATGGCCAACGATCTGACCGTTAGTATCTTCGATAAAGGCGTATGCCACTCCCTCCAATCGGGCGTACTTTGTGAGCAACGCGTAAAGGTCCAGAATATTTTTGCCTATGACAGGGCCGGCGGCTGCGTCACTTAAGTTAGTTGCTATGGCCAATGTCCGCTGATCAAATTCGGTCCGCAGCGCGCGGTCTATGAATTGATGCGCAATGATTATAAGAAGAAGCCCAAAAGCGAGCATCACAGCTGCAACAGTCCCAGTAATTTTCCATGCGAGGCGCGAAGATAGTCGTGGGAGCGCGACCTTTTGATCGGTGCTACTTCGAAAGACCGCTGCTCTTGAGTCACTATTTTTTGCCGCTTGGATTAGGGCATCATAAATTTTGCTCATATCCTCTCCGCTGGCTAATAAGTCGTATCTGCTTTACCTAATTGGTCGACACCGTTTGCCCTGCTGACGAAGGCGAGCCACTGCTTGCGCAGTCCGGCCTCCCAGGTTTGCATCGCCTCTTTAAGATTTTTCAACTGGACAACCTCGACCCGCTGCAGCAAAAGATCGTCCGAAACCCTGCTCGGTGTGATCGCCACTTGATATCCCTCGTTGCCCAAGACGCGGGCGTGTGCCCGGGCGTCCGCTCCGTTGTAAAAAGATGCCACGATCAAATGATACGAACCATCGGGTTGTTCCCTTAACAATGTCTCCTCCGAGAGCGGCACGAGTAAGAGTTCCTGTCCCGGCATGACCCGGTTAAGGTTCTGGATCTTCGGGTTGAATTCTTTGATGAGGTCCATACCGAGAACCGCACTGGGGCCGTACGTTTCGCCGGCAATTTTTTGGATGGTAGAGCCGGGCTGAATGGTGATGCGTTGGTACTGCCGTTTGGAGCCAACTTCTGCACGGGGCTTTTGCGGTAAGGCTTGTGATTGACTGACCGGCACAACCCAATTGAGATTGTGCCTCAAGGAGTCCAGGCCTCTTCCAGCAATGCTGAACACCTTTCGGGAATCGATAACCGATGCTATGGCGATCAGAAGGAACATCACGAAGAAGGTGCCAGCGCTGGCTCTCATCAGACGTGTCGCGAAGTGCCGAGGAAGTTCATTGGGTACCTGAGGCAGGGAGGTTTCCTCTTTGACCTTCGGCGCCAACAAAGCGGGAACGTCGCGTATCTCGGTGACAGTAGGGTCCAGCTCGAGGTCGCGCGCAACTCGGTCGATTTTATCCGCGTAAACACGTTGTTGCGACTCGGCGTAGGCGCTGATTAGGGCATTATCGCAGATGATGTTTATGACGCGGGGAATTCCTTTCGAATAATAGGCGATCCGTTCAACCGCGTCAGGATGAAACAGATCCTTGCCCTCATAGCCGGCAGCCACGAGCCGAGAATCAATGTAAGGACGTACTTCGTCATCCATAAGAGGGTTGAGGCGGCATTGCACAGCGACGCGCTGCTTAAGTTGTCGGAGATGGGGTTGAGCCAGTTTTGCGTGAAGCTCAGGTTGACCCATCAATACAATTTGGATCAGTTTCTCCTGATCGGTTTCCAGATTCGAGAGCAGTCTTAAGTTTTCCAAAACCTCGTCGCTCAGGTTTTGAGCTTCGTCGATTAGCATCGTAACTGTGTGTCCCTGATTGAGCTGCTTGATCAAATAATCATTCAGTTCTAGCAACATCGCTACTTTGCTTTGATCTTTCGATGTTAAGCCCAGGTCCTGAAGTGTGAGCTGGAGTAATTCAGGAAAGCTTAAACAGCTATTAAATACAAAGACCGAATGGACGGTGTCCGCCAAGTTGCGCAACAGTCTACGGAGCAAGGTGGTTTTTCCGGTTCCGACCTCGCCGGTAATGACAATGAAACCCTTTTTGGCCTCGATCCCATAGCGCAGGGCAGCAAACGCTTCTAAGTAGAGAGGATTGGTATAGAAAAAACGGGGATCAGGGGTAACGCTAAAGGGTGATTCTCGGAATCCAAAGTAGCTATTGTACATTGATTCCAGCCTCCCTCTTGTTAACGCAACGGTGTGTGTTAGCGGCTGCCTGAATCTGATAAACCGGGCCGCATAACCTCACGGCTTTATTTCACGCCGTCGTATTCAAGAGATTCTTTGATGAAAGGAAGATTGACTGCGCAAGGTCGTAGTAAACCGCGGCTTTTCTCGAGCAAGGCAAATGCCAACGGGACAAGCTGCTGATTTCTGATAGTTAGAGTCTTAAAAGCTGGAGGCATTTTCAGACGTGAGCCTAGCGGACTTTATCATACACCTATGACAGGTTTAGGCGGGCGACTCATCACTCGGGCTGAAAATAGTCGTAACTGAATTTAGGACTTCCGTCCTCTCTCACTTTGTGGAAATGGTCGCCTACGGATAAGTCCCTATACGATTTAATTTCGCTGTTTGTCAAACAGCCGCGAATGAATCGGTCAAACCGGCAATAAAATAAAAGACTAGAACGAGATTTCAGATCACTGCCAGCCGTAGAAGCGCTTGGCATTCTCGCCTAAGACTTTGGCCTTGGCTGACTCCGAGATGTCCTTGCGGCCGCGGATGGTCGATACCACGTGCGGGAAGATGCCATCCCAATGCGGATAGTCGGAGGCAAAGACGATCTTGTCCTCGCCGATGCGTTGGATGACGTAGGGCAAAGTTTCCTCTTCCGGTTCCATGGCGAAGAACCAATTGCCGTGCTTGACGTATTCGCTCGGCTTGTTTTTACAGAGCGGCGCTTCGATCTTGCCGCGTTTTTCCCATTCTTCATCCATCCTTTCCATCCAGTACGGCACCCAGCCCACGCCGCATTCGAGAAACGCGATGCGCAGCTTGGGAAAGCGCTCGGCAACGCCGCCGTACATCAGGCCGGCGAATTGGATAAAAGTTTCCACCGGCCGCCCTATGGTGTGCATGAAGATAAAACTATCGAAGCGGACTTCTCCCGCCGGTCCCTCACGCCGATTGTGCACGCAGAGGGGCACGTTGAGGCGCTCAAGCTCTTCATAGAGCGGCCAGAAGGTTTGCACGCCCAAGTGCTCCTTCATGCCTTGAGTGGCCACGGCGATTGACGCCAAGCCGAGCTTGGTGACGGCGCGATTAGCCTCCGCGACCGCCGCTTTCGGGTCCTGAAGCGGCACCAAGGCGACGCCCTTCAGACGCGGGCTCTGACTGCATACGTCTGCGATAAAATCGTTGTAGGCGCGCGCGTAAGCGATCGCGTAATCGCGCTCGATCATGCTGTTGACGGAGAAGCTGCTGGTAGGAAAAAGCACCGAGAGATCAATCCCCTCTTTATCCATGTCGGCCAGGCGCGTCGGCAGATCATTTTTTTCCAAACCGCCGAGCGATCCGCCCATATTGGTATCCATTCCATCGGAAGGCAAAAGACCGCCGGTGCGTTTTGAATAGGGCTCCGGCAGCCGTTTTCGTATGTCGATATCTTTTTCGACAATGTGACCGTCGGCATCGATCGTGTTCATGCAGAATCCTCCTGACCGAATTGAAGCAAACAAATCGCTGACGTGAGAAAGCTTAGTCAGAGGACTGCATCGGTGTCAACCGGAAGCGCTGGGGGCGTGTTGCACAAAGTACTTCGAGGGAACTCGGAGTGAAAACTCGTCGAGTTCCCTCGAAAAAGTAGCTGGAAGTGCGGCTCCTATCGCCGTCGCGCGTTCGGCAACGGCGCGGCCGCTTCATTCATGGCAAAGGCTTCGACGTCTTGTTCTCTTAGATCGCGGGTCTTTTCCACTTCCGCCTCGCGCGCGGTTAGCACCCGCACCTGGCCTTGCGCCAGCGGTTTTGCGTAGGTCTTAATCAGCCATACTTTGCCAGTGAAGCGATTCATTTTGTAGGCGGTGTCGACGGGTCCGCTCGGCGGAGTGATGGTGTAAACTCCGCCGAGTAGGAAAGCGACCACGAGCACCAGCACAGTACCGGCGCTGGCCCACATGATCTTTTCGGTTGTAATCGAATTCATCTTCGATCCTCCCGGAAGACAAAATCAGAAATTAGTATTCACTGCGTTGGCGCTGCAGCCGCTGAATATCCTGCTGGTTGCGGTTGATCTCGGCCTGATTGCGATTGATCTGCTGCTGTTGCTGGTAGTTGGTGATCTCATGCCCCTGCAATTGGTCGCCAACCAAAGCTCCTGCGCCTAAGCCGAGCGCGCCGCCGATGGCCGCTCCAGCAGCTGGACGACCCACCGCCGCGCCGACGATACCACCCGTCGCGGCACCGCCCAACGCGCCGATGCCGGCGCCTTTCTCGCGCGTACTCAAAGGACCGCCGGCGCAACCCGTCAGCAGGAGCGCTCCAGCCAAAACCGTAATACCCGTGCTTTGCACAATCATTTTGTTAGTAAACATATCATCCTCCCATTCAGCTCATCTGATTCGAACTTTTAGGACTTGTTTGTTTTACCTTTGGCCTTTCCGTTCTTCGGTCTCACGTCGTCTTTCGGATGGTCTTTGTCGTGCTGCTTGTGACGTTCGTCGGCGCGCACCCAACCCTTGTCCGGATCCGCGGACCACTGCGAATTGGTATTGAACGAGCCCTTGGAGCTCATGTGCTCGGCACCCTTGCCGCCACGCTGATTCGCGTCATTTTTACCCGTTGACGCGGCGCCCACCGTCGAGAGCGTAAATGCCAGCAACGCGTGAAGAGGTATCACCGCAATCAAATACTTCGGCGGTTTCATAAAAGCCTCGCATCTTTAAGCTTTGGCCGCAGTATCAACCGTGGCAGGTCGTGTAAACGCTTCGTGCAACGGTTTTAACTCGACCTTCGAAATATTCTCGTTTAGATGGCGCACCATCTCGGTCAGAATCGCCAAAATCGCCATGTGATTCGGTGCATTCATCGAAATCTCCTCGGACGACTTTTTCATAGTTTTTTTCATGTTTAATTTCGCTCCGTTCACAGACTAAGAAGTAATGAAGCAATCGGAATGCCAAACGAAAAATCCCGTAATTTTAATTGCTTATCACTCTATTGATATTCGCGAACTGGTAAAAATAGCAGGATTGGGGAGAAATTACCCTAGCGGTGGGTAAGGGTCGAAGTGACAGTAATGATTACGGCGGTATGCTAGGTAGAGCTGAACTGGAGCGACGAGATTACCTGAGCGCACGCAGGGCGTGAATGCGCTCGGATGTCGCAGGATGAGTCGACAATAGACCGCCGCCGCTATCGCCATTGCGTTGCACCAGCCACTCCAGCGTATTCAACATGGTCTCTTTGGAATAGCCGACGCGCTGCAGCAGTGTCACGGCATGGCGATCGGCCTGGGCCTCAAGCGGACGGGTATAACTGTTGGTAATCAGAGTGCCGGCGATCGGCGTCACCGCGCTGCTGCCGGGTAACAGTTGCTCTAAGAGCGCGACACCGATGTTTACGCCCGCGCCGACGACTTGGGCCCGCGCCGGATGGCCGAGATCTTCGTGGGCAATTTCATGGGCCAAAACGCCGCGCAGTTGATCATCGGTGGCTTGGTTCAATAATCCGGTGGTGACGTAGTACCGTCCGTCGCCCGCACTGGCGGCATTGATCGCCGGATCGTCGACGATCGAAACGCGAATATCATCGGTTGCGATTCGATGATTGGTCGCGCGCAGCAGTGGTACCATTACATAGCGCAGCCGGTCGAGCTGTTGCTCGGCCTGGGTCGAGTAGTCGTAACGCCGCGTACGCTCTTTGCGGACCGCCTCTGCTTCGGGCGCCACGGCGGTGCTAAGCAAAACAGCCAACGATAGGGTTAGCAGCGTTTGTTTCTTCAGCCCCAAAATTTTTTGCCAAACACTCACAAATTTCCTATGTGGTCAGTTTTTACTTACTCAAAACGCAATGCTCATGCCACGTCGCCAACGTAAGGAAATTGATCGTTTGCCTCGCTGGAGACACAACCGACGGCGCAAAAATGTTAGTGCGTGGAAAAAATTACTCTTTCGAGTACAAGGCGAGTTTAGCGTTCAGTGTTTTCGGGGTGATGCCGAGCAGTTGGGCCGCCTGAGTCTTGTTGCCGCCAGTGGCGCCGAGCGCGCGTTCGATGGCTTGACGTTCGGCTTCGGCCAGAGACATGGGCGCAAGATCAGAAGGCTCATCGACGACGTTCGTCAGACAATACTGGAGAAGATCTTTTGCGCTGAGATCGGGGCCGGGAGCGAGCACGGTGAGGCGCTCCATGGCATTGCGTAACTCGCGAACGTTGCCCGGCCAGCTGTGCGCTTGCAGTGCCGCGGCCAAATCCCCTCCCCAGGGCAGGACCGCACGTTGATACTTCGCCGCAAAAGTCTCAAGAAAGTAGCCGGCCAGCAGTGTGATGTCTTCGCCGCGTTCACGCAGCGGCGGCAACTCCAGGTGAAAAACATTCAATCGATAAAAAAGATCCTGACGTAGCTTGCCCTCTTTAACCGCGCTCGCCGGTTGGCGGTTGGTGGCGGCGACGACCCGAACCGATACGGGCAAACTCTTATTGCCGCCGATGCGGCGGATTTGCCCTTCTTCAAGCACGCGCAGAAACTTGGGTTGGATCTCCAGTGCCATCTCGGTAATTTCGTCTAGCAAAAGCGTGCCGCCGTCGGCTTGTTCAAAGCAACCCAGGTGGCGGTCGACGGCGCTGGTGAATGCGCCTTTTTCATGGCCAAAAAGCTCGCTCTCCATCAACGTCGGTGAAATCGCTGCACAGTTGAGCGCAAGAAAATTGCCCTCGCGCCGCGCCGAGAGATCGTGCAGCGTCTGCGCCACCAGTTCTTTGCCGGTGCCGCTTTCGCCGCTCACCAGCACGGCGGCGTCGGTCGGCGCGATTTGGCCGATCTGTTGATAAAGCCGGCGCATCGGCGCCGACTTGCCGATCAGGGCGCCATAAGAACCTAGCGGCGACTCCAGACGCTGGCGCAGCGCGCCGGCTTCGCGCGCGAGGGATATCTGTTTCAAGCCTTTGGTAAGGACGTCGCGCAAACGCTGCGGCTCGAGCGGTTTGGGCAGGTAGTCGTAAGCGCCCAGCTTGATCGCCTGGACCGCCGTGTCGATGCTCGCCTGCCCGGTGACAAAAATGATCGCGATTTTCTCGGTCCGTTCGCCGAGCGCTTCGACAAATTCCAGTCCGTTCATGCCCGGCATCATCAAGTCCGTGACGATCGCGTGGGGCAACTCCTCCTCGCATAGTTTCAATGCCGCTTTGCCGTCGGCGGCCAGCGCGACTTGATAGCCCCAACTTTCCAGCAATACCGCTAGGCCGTCCCGGGTTGCACTGTCGTCATCGACGACCAGCACGGTTTGCCGCGTTCGAGCCATTTAATGGATCGTCTCCATCGGCAAAGTTATGCGAAACGTGGCGCCCGCGTCGTTGTCATCGCGATAGACCAGAGAGCCGCCGTGGGATTCGACGATCAGCTGGCTGAGTGGCAAGCCGATGCCGCTGCCGCCGACTTTGGTCGTCTTGCCGAAATCGAACATCTCAGCGCGGCGTTCCGGCGGCACGCCCGGACCGGCGTCGTTGACATCGACCGTGACGATATCGCCATTCTTGCGGGCGCTGACGCGAATAGCGCCGCCGCCGGGTTGAGCCTCCATGGCGTTGCGCAAAAGATTGTCGAAAGTTTGTCGCAGGCGGGTCGCATCACCCTGGATCGGCCAAGGTCCAGGTGCTAGTTCCGTTGCGAGGGTAATTTTTTTAGCCGCACAGGCCGAGCCCGCCGCTTGCAAGCTCGTCGCCAAAACTTCGGCTACATCGATCGGTTTACGCTCCATCGTCACCGGCGCTGAGTAATCGGTAAAGTCGCGCACCAGACGATCGACCTGGCGAATGCTCGAATCGAGGGCGGCGATAGAGCGCTGCGGCTGATCGCCGTCGCTGGCGCCACCACCGGCAATTTTTTCGCGCAGCACTTCGAGGTGAATCGCCAAAGCATTGAGCGGGGTTTTCACTTCGTGGGCGAGCGTGCGCGCGGCAATCGCCAGGCGCTGCACCGGGGCGGGAGCGCCGACGTTCTTTCTTTGCTTCATCACCAAACGATCGATCAAGTCCAGGCTGGCGCCGACTTCATCATGGCTGGCATATTGCGGACGGGCCGCGTAAGTTCCCGCCTCAGCCTGACGCAGGGTGTCGCTGATCAAACGAAAGCGGCGCGTATAAAGCGCCGTGGTCAGGAAGGCGCTGACCAAGGCGACACCGGCGCCGAGAGCGAAAAGAAGAATGAACTGACGCCAAAGTCCCGAGAGCAAACCCGTCCAGTCGGCCGGGTTGATCCATAACCGGAGGCCGCCTGGGCTACGCACCCCCGCGGGCATTTGTAGCGGCACCCAAACGTCATAATAACTGGCCTTCCCCTCTTTCCTGATGTCGATGACCGTCTCGCCGCGGCGTAGCTTTGCGAGCGCCGCTTCGCTGATCGGCGTTTTATCCTTGTCATTGTCGATCGAGCTGTAAAGCAGCCGGCCTTCGGCATTAACCACCCACATCGCCTCGATGCTGGCGCTGCGATCGAGGAATGCTTGCATCAAACCTTTTACCTCGGCCTGACGCGACGGCGTGTACCGAATCGGCCCGGAAGAGGACCCCGTCGATCTACCCGGCAAGAGATTGCCGAGAAAGTCCCAAAAAGAAGATTGCGCCTTTTGTCCTTGGCGCGGTTGCACGACGATCGAGCGCTCCCGCAAGCTGTCGGCCAGGGCGATTTCCACTTGGCGCGCCATCAAAAGCGCGGTTTGCAGCGTCGTTTCCGTCGTGAGTCGCTCGGCAATCCACCAAATGCCGACGCCGAGAATCCCGAAAATGACTACGACCGTGGCGCAAAAGACGGTCACTTGCTGCTGACGCAGGCTCATGGCAGTTAGAATAACAGATCGGTCCATGCCTGCAAAGTTGCGATTTTTCGGGTAAAAAACCCTGCCTTGCGCCTCCTGACCCTTTATTGCATAGTGAATTAGATGCTCGTCGACGCCTACCAAAGACCGATCAAAGATCTACGCATTTCGGTGACCGACCGGTGCAATTTTCGCTGCAGCTATTGCATGCCGCTAGATCACTATGAATGGATCGATAAAAAAGAAATTCTGACCTTTGAAGAGATTACCCGATTGGCCAAGCTGGCGATCGAATTGGGCGTGGAAAAGATCCGCCTGACCGGGGGCGAGCCGCTGGTGCGCCAGGACTTGCCGCTCCTGATCGAAAAACTGGCTGCGCTCGAGGGGTTGCACGATCTTTGTTTAACTACTAACGGGGCGTTGCTGGGCGAACGCGTCCAAGCCTTGAAACAAGCCGGTTTGCGCCGGGTTAATATCAGCATCGACACTTTGGATGCCGAAAAGTTCAAACAAATGACCAAACGCGGCGACCTCGACAAGGTGCTCGAAGGAATTTTTGCCGCGCAGGATGCCGGCTTGGCGCCGATCAAATTAAACGCCGTCGTCGAACGCGGCGTCAATGACGAGGACATCATTCCGCTGGTCGAATTTTCCCGCGAGCACGGCTTTGCCATGCGTTTTATCGAATACATGGATGTCGGCAACTCCAACAACTGGACCTCCGCGAAGCTGGTATCGAAAAAGGAGATCATCGAGAAAATCCATTCCCGTTATGCGCTCAGAGAAATCGGTCGTGACCAGGGTAGCGCGCCGTCGGTGGATTACGAATTTGCCGACGGCCGGGGCGATATCGGCGTGATCGCGTCGGTGACGGAGCCCTTTTGCGGAAGCTGCACGAGATTGCGTCTGACGGCGGACGGCAAGATCGTCACCTGCCTGTTCTCGCAGCTAGGTCATGACGTCAAAGGTTTGATGCGCGGTGGCGCGAAGGATGAGGAGGTTCGAACATTCCTGAGTTCGATCTGGCAAAAAAGGACGGATCGTTACTCCGACGAGCGCCTGACGGCGTTAAACTCCGCCACCTACGATCCGAAAAACCATCGAAAGATCGAAATGATCTCGCTCGGCGGTTAATTCGTGCAATTTGCGCATCCGCTAATCGTTGGGTAGTAGGCCGCGCCGCTCTAGACTGGCACGCTCCTCCGGAGTCAAGCGTTGCACGGCGACGTAACCGCGGTTTTCGTAGGCGCGGCTGCAACCGTCGACAAAACCTTCACTAAAAAGCGGCCCGATGCCGACGCTTGAACCGCTGCACTCGGCGGTGGCGCCGGTCTGTGGCTGAATCATTTTTACGGTTTGACTCGTGCAGGCAGGAATCGCGAGCAATAGAGCAACGAAGCTCATGGCGTAAAAGCGCGCCCTTCCGGTTTCCATATTCTCGCCTCCTGGCGATCGACGAAAAAATCACCGCAAATTATCAATAGCATTTAGGCGCGCGCGTTAGAACTCCGGTAACATCAAGGCGAGGATTGCTTGGCGCTATCGATTTGAGATGGCTAGGAGTTCACATCACTGGAGGACGAAAATGTCGCTCAGAGACAAAGTCGTATTTGTGACCGGTTGAAATGCCGCTGGTGCGCAGGTTTTCGTTGTCGAGGGTTGGCTCGGTAGCCGTTATGGGATTGCTGCTCGATGTCACCTTCGCATTTCCTTCGGGGTACACTGAGTTGAGGATGGCGGCGCTAAAGCAAGGCCAAGCGATCGATCCCGCTGAGTACCAGAGCGGATTATTTTTCAATCCCGATGGCTATCGCTCGTACTACGTGCGCTCCGAGTGTTTTCAAAAAACTGCGGTTCAGTTTCGCGACGATGCTCTGTGCGCTGACGTGAGACAATGGGTCTCGCTATAGCGACCCTCAGCTAGCCATGGCCGCGAGCGATGATTTTAGCAAGTCTGTGAATTTCGCGAGCTGGCTTTGTTGGAGATCGGAGACAACCCAAAAATTCATCCCGGAACCCGTCCAGCGAATCACATGGTAACCCTGTTGCGTTTTGATGGGACCGCCGGTCTGTGCGCTATTGCCTGAAGGCCAGACAAAAACGTTGATGACGTGCTTGTCGCGTTGGTAGACCAAAGCGGCGACCGGTCGATTGTTTAAGTAATCGAGGCGGCCGCCGACCAAAGGAAACCCCTGCTTGGCAAAGTCACTGACCGGCGGTGAAAAATCCAGCTTGCCATTGAACCAAGGCTTGACCGTATGTGTGTCCGTCGAGGGAACGTCGGCCAAATGACTAACCATCAGCGAACGGATATGACTGGCAACGACTTCCTGCGTCAAGATTTGGTCCGACGACGGGGCGCCGAAATATGGAACGAGCATCAAGACGACAAGCGCCGCTGTGGCCAGGGGCACGGCGATTTTCAACCAGGATCCGGAAAACCAACCAGCCGGCGCCTCGGCTTTGGCAGCTTGACGCACGGAGCGCTGGATGCGTTTTTGCAGACCAGCGGGCGCTTGGAAGTAGAGCGATTCCGTTTTTAGGACTCCGCGAATAGCTTGACGGTCGCTATAGCTCTGTGCACAACGAGCGCAGCCGTGCAGATGTTCTTCAATGTCCAAGTTACGCAAAGGATCAAGCTCTCCGTCCACGTAGGCATCGAGTAAGGTCTCTGTGTTCGAGCAATCCATTCTAGGGCTTCTCCTTCAGGCGCGAGCACAGAATCCGCTTGAGCCTGCCGCGAGCGCGCGCCAGACGAGACATGACCGTACCCAGAGGAGCGTTGATCACTTCGGCAATCTGCTTGTAAGACAACTCTTCCAGATCACGTAAAACGATGAGTTCGCGAAACTCATCCGGTAGCGCCTCCAATGATTCTTTGAGCATCTCCATGTCGCCGCTCTTGAGCGCCAACGCCGAGGGATTCAAAGCATCTTCTTCGACACTATGAATCTCCTCGTCGAAGGAAGTTGTGAGTTGATTACGGCGGTTTTGTGCGAGCCAGGTATAGCAGGTATTGCGCACCGTGGTGAGCAACCACGCGCGCGCATCCACGCCGTGAAAGCCATCAAAAAATTTAAACGCGCGCAGAGATGCCTCCTGCACCATGTCCTGTGCATCATGCTCGTTGCGCGTCAGCCAGCGGGCCAGATTATACGCCGCATCGAGATGCGGCAATATGGCCTGTTCGAAACGCTCCAGTTTCTCTTTCCCTCCCAACGTTAAGACCACTCCTCCAACGATTTTATTCCCGAAAGAAAGAATATCGCCTCGAAGTCTATGCGCGTGCCTGCGGCGAGTCAATTAAGCCGGTTTTGTCAACTGATTGGAGAAATTTGGCACCGGTGTGAATTTTGGGAGCTGCCGATTCTTCTCTACCACCGCCCCCCCAATTCTTCACGTACATAACCGGTTTGCTAACGAGACAATCCGCCCGCGACAAAAAGAAAAAAAGATTTTGCCGCGCGGAATTTCTGAACCGGATTTCAGTCTAGTGGGCAGAGGCCGTTCACCGTCCAGAAAGGAGGGAAAAATAATGAAGACCATGAAAGCAGCGTTAGCGATTCTGTCGCTCGCCGGAAACATGAGTTCACTACAGCGTCTGCAGCCGGTGTCCCAGGAGTGTCAACTCGAGCTGAAACGCTCATCTCTAAGGACGTCTTTGCCAACGGCAGTTACTGTCACGCGAAGTTCGAGACCATTCGTGACGAAACTTTGGCCTCGTCTCAGCCGGTCCCGGAAGCTCGCTCACTACGGTAAACCGCTTGAATAAATAATCCTGCTTTCGTATTTCCCTGTAAATGCAATTCCGATCTTTGTCGCGTGATGGCTGGCTTCTCTTCGCCACCTGCGGCGTGCGCTCGTTCGCCTACGGTTTTCTCTCGGTTATTCTCGGTCTTTATCTCGATACGGTCGGACTGAGTCCGGTGGCGATTGGCTGGATTTTCACGGCCGCGCTGGCGGGCGGTGCGCTGATGACCATCATCATTACCGCGGTCGCCGACAGGTTTGGGCGACGCGCGCTCTTGATTGTCGGCGCGGTCCTCATGGCGTTGGCCGGCTCGATATTCGCGCTCAGTCGTGATCCGATCTTGCTCACGATTGCCGCGGTTATCGGCACGATCAGTCCATCGGGCAAGGAAGTGGGTCCGTTTCTTTCGATCGAGCAAGCCATATTGCCGCAGACAACCCACGACCAGCAGCGAACTGCGATTTTCTCGGTTTATAATCTCGTTGGATCATTTGCCGGTGCCGTCGGCGCGCTGGCTGTGGCAATTCCATCTCTTTTCTCGCTGTCCCCAATCAACGGTTATCGGTTTTTGCTCTGGGGATACGTCTTCGCGGCCACAGTTATGGCGGTCTTGTTCGCTTTGCTATCGCGCCAAGTAGAAACAACAAAGCACGCCTCGCTTCAAAGCCGGCAATTCGGCGTGTACAAGTCGCGGCAAATCGTCGCCAAGCTGGCCGGGCTGTTTGCCTTGGACGCCTTTGCCGGCGGCTTTATCGTGCAAAGCATCGTCGCCTACTGGTTTTACCTTCGTTTCAAAACCGACTTGAACTCGCTCGGCGGAATTTTCTTCGGGACCAATCTTCTCTCCGCCCTGTCGTTTCTCGCCGCGCCCGCGATCGCGCGCCGATTCGGATTATTAAATACAATGGTCTTCACTCATTTGCCGTCGAATTTTCTGCTGCTGTTCGTGCCGCTGATGCCCACGCTCGAACTCGCCGTCATCATGCTGCTTGTGCGCAATTCACTATCGCAGCTCGATGTGCCAACGCGCCAGTCCTACACGATGGCTGTCGTCGATGCCGACGAACGCGCGGCTTCGGCAGGGATTCTCTCGGTCGCCCGCAACGCGGGCGCTGCTGTCGCGCCATTGTTTACCGGGGCAATACTGGCGGTTCCGACACTGGGATTGCCGTTCTTGTTGGCCGGCGGATTAAAGATAATTTACGATCTGTGGGTCTTCGCGGTGTTTCGCGATGTGAAACCACCAGAGGAGAATCAATGATCGCTGCACAAAACCTCACCGATTGCTTAGCCTCGAGCCAATGCTTCACCGCCGACGGCCGTCAGCATGACAATCAACCATGGCGGACACTTCCAAAACCTTAAGAGACCGAAAGAAATTAGTCCAAGTCCAAAATCGGCTGGGGAATGAATCGCACTGGTCCAGACCGGATTGTATAACGCAGTCAGCAACAAACCGACCACGGCGGCGTTGATGCCTTTCAAGGCGGACTGAAAAGCGGGCATCGAACGGAGGAGATCCCAGAAGGGAAGCGCGCCAGTGAGTAATAGAAACGACGGCAAAAAAATGGCCACCAGCGCGAGCGCTGCTCCCGTCCAACCGTTGGGTTCGGTCGCCATGACGGCGCCGAGGTAAGCAGAGAACGTAAATAGCGGTCCAGGCACGGCCTGGGCGGCGCCATACCCCGCGATGAACTGCTCGTTGCTAACCCAGCCCGGTCCAACTACTTCGGTTTGCAGCAGTGGCAAAACCACGTGGCCGCCGCCGAAAACCAGCGAGCCAACACGAAAGAAACTGTCGAAGACTTCGAGTGTATGGCTGGATACGATCAGTCTGACGAGGGGTAAGCCGACGAGAAGAATGAAAAAGACGATCCAAGCAGCTACTCCTAACTTTTTTCCAATCGGAAAGCGCATGTGGGAGAGCGATGTCGAGCTTGTATCTCGAAAGGCGAACAGTCCAACCAGACCGGCAACGGCGATCGATGAAAGCTGCCCGACGGCGTTTGGCCACGTCAGCGTAACGATTGAAGCGATGATGGCAATCGTTGCGCGCTCACGATCGGGACAAAGCGAACATGCCATCCCCCAGACCGCTTGAGCTACGACGGCCACGGCGACGATTTTAAGGCCGTGCAGCCATCCCGCATCTGCAGTGCTCGCAAACGCGCCGATGCCGAACGCGAACGCAACGAGCGCAAGCGCGGACGGCAAGGTGAAACCAATCCAGGCAGCGAGTCCCCCAAGGAGTCGCGCCCGGGCGATGCCGATCGCAATGCTGACCTGACTGCTGGCTGGACCGGGTAGAAACTGGCAAAGCGCGACGAGGTCGGCGTAACTTTGCTCGTCGATCCACTTCCTACGTTGAACGTACTCTTCATGAAAGTAACCGAGATGA
>JBEVIO010000112.1:0-4382 GCA_040510635.1 Binatia bacterium
TTTCAAGAACTCAGAACTCAATCTGAGGAGGTCGGCCGAATTATCGGTGGACTGAGAGTCTCAATAGCAAAACAGAGACAAAGCAAAGTAAGGCGAATTTAGGTTTTTCCTCACTCAGCACTCAGGACTCATTACTTAGGACTTCGACTAACAATTCCGCCGGATGTTTCGCCTTTCGTCCCGCCAAGTGCTCGATCTGCTGTCTGCACGAAATCCCCGGGGCGACGATCTCGACTTCTCCGGGGGCCGCTTTGACGGCCGGCGCAAGGCGGCGGTTGCCGATTTTCAGCGAGAGCTCGTAGTGTTCTTTTTCGAATCCGAAGGAGCCGGCCATGCCGCAACAGCCTGAGTCGACCTCGGTCACTTCGTAACCGGCAGCTTTGAGCATCGCGATCGTAGGCGCGGTGCCGACCAAAGCTTTCTGGTGGCAATGGCCATGCAGCATGACTTTCTTGCCACCGGCATTTGGCTTCAGCGCGATTTTTCCCGCTTTGTGTTCGCGCGCGACGAATTCTTCCAGTAGGAAACTGGCGTCCGCAACTTTCTTCGCGGCATCTGTCCGAATGAACTCGGGATACTCATCACGCAAGGTGAGCAGGCACGATGGCTCGAGGCCGACAATCGGCGTTCCCTTCTCAGTATAGGGCGCGAGCTTGTCGACATTCCACGCGGCATTTTCTTTGGCCTGGCTGAGCATACCTTTCGAAATCATCGGCCGACCGCAGCACTTTTTGTCGACGAGCAAAACTCGATAACCCGAACCTTCGAGGAAACGGGTCGCGGCAACGGCTACATTCGGCGTGTTAAAATTATTAAAGGTGTCATGAAACAACACCACCGCGCCTTTGGAACCGTCACCTTCCGTTTTGTGCTTCCGAAACCAGTCTTCGAATGTTTCGCCGGCAAATTGCGGCAACGGTCTGCGCCGATCGATCCCCGCAAAAACTTCCATGAGCCAGCGGTTTATTCCGGAGTTGGCAAGCCAATTCGAAGCCGGTGTCAATTTCGAACCGATACGATTCAAAGTCTCGATGCCGCCGAACAGCCGATTGCGCAGCGGCAAGCCGTTGGCGCGATGGAAGTGATCGAGAAATTCGTATTTGAGCTTCGCCATGTCGACGTTGGACGGGCACTCCGCCTTGCACGCTTTGCATTCGAGACAAAGATCCATCACTTCGTACAACCGTTTGCCGGTGAATTCTTCCTGCGGCACTCTTCCGGCGATCGCGTTTCTGAGGGCGTTGGCACGCCCGCGCGTGGAGTGCTCTTCGTCGAGCGTGCCCATGTAGGATGGGCACATGGTGCCATCCAATTTTTTGCGGCACTCGCCCATGCCGCTGCACATTTCCACCGCGCGCGCGAAGCCACCCTGCGCGCCGAAGTCGAGCGTCGTGCGCGGCTCCCACGGTTTGTATTGCGGGCTGATCTTGAGCGACTCCGTCATCGCCGGCGCGTCGACGATCTTGCCCGGGTTCATAAGATTTTTCGGATCAAAAGCGCGCTTGTCCTGACGGAATGCGTCGTAAAGCGCCGGACCGAAAAGCTTGGCGTTGAAGTGGCTCCGCGCTAGGCCGTCGCCGTGCTCACCCGACATGGCGCCGTTGAATTCGAGCACGAGATCGGAGATCGCATTGGCGATGGAAACCATCTTGTCGCGCTCGCTCTCTTCCTTGAGATTGATCAGCGGGCGAATATGCATGCAGCCGACGGAACAGTGGCCGTAGTATCCGGCGATCGTATCGTGACGTGAAACGACTTCGCGGAAACGCTTGATAAACTCCGGCAGCTTGGCCGGCGCCACCGCGGTGTCTTCGACGAAGGCGATCGGCTTCTTGTCGCCTTTGATGCCGAGCAACAGACCGAGCCCGGCTTTGCGCACGCCCCAGATCGCTTTTACTTCTTCCGGTTTGAATGCCAAGGTCGAGGCGTAGCCGATGTTCTCGCGCTTGCGCACTTCTTCGAGCTTGTAAACTTGCTCTTTGACTTCGGCTTCGGTTTCGCCGGCGTATTCGACCATCAAAAGCGAATCCGGGTTACCTTGCACGAATCCCAGCTTGCGCGATTGCTCGATGTTGCCGCGGGCAAGATTCAAAACCATTTTATCGGTGGATTCCATCGCGTAAGGATGGGTTTGCAAAATAACCTGCGCGCACTCCAGCGCTGCGATATCGTCGTTGAAGTGAATCACGTCCATCGCCGTCCACTTGGGTTTGGGCACCAGTCGCATCTTGGCTTCGACGATCGTCGCCAAGGTGCCCTCCGAGCCGACGAGCATGCGCGATAGATTGAATGGCTGCGCCTTGACGAACTCGTCCAAGTTATAGCCCGACACGCGCCGCATGATTTTTGGATAGCGCGCAAGGATTTCGCTCTTGTACTGTTGTGCCAGGCGAGATACTTCGCGGTAGGCTCTGCCTTCGATCGTGTCGGCCCGGCTCTTACTTTCCACAATATCCGGCGATAAATCCTTCAAGACAACTTCGCTGCCGTCGGCAAGTAAGACCGTCAGTTCGATCACGTGGTCCAGCGTCTTGCCGTAGGTCAGCGAATGAGCACCGGCGGAATTGTTGCCGATCATGCCGCCGATGGTGGCGCGGTTCGATGTCGAAGTGTCGGGACCGAACTGCAACCCCATGGCACGGACGTGAGCGTTTAACTCATCCTGAACCAAGCCCGGCTGCACGCGGCACCAGAGCCCATCTTGATTCACTTCCAACACGTTCTGCATGTATTTGGAAAAATCCAGCACGATGGAGTTGCCCACCGCCTGACCGGCGAGCGACGTGCCGCCGCCGCGCGGCAGAATGGAGATGTTCAATCGGTTGGCGAGTTCGATCACGGCTTGCACGTCGCCCCTGTGGCGCGGCACAACAACACCGATGGGTTCGATCTGATAAATCGACGCATCCGTCGAGTAAAGCAGGCGCGAGTAACGGTCGAAGCGAATATCGCCTTCGACGCGCTTGCTTAACTCGGCTGCGATCTCGAAATGATCTCTGCCCTCTTTCACGCTCATCGTAATCTCCGCAAGTTCCCTATTGGAAGTTTAAACCGTGAACCCTCGCCACGAATTTTTCATCCCCAGCGTAACACCAAAACGCCGACGACGACCAGCGCCGCAGCAGCGCCGTCCCTGAAGGTGACTTCTTCAATGCCTTTAAGCGTGGTCTTCGCCAGGAAGAAACTGACAATCGGCTGCGCGCTCCAGATCGGCGCCACCACCGAGGCGGGCGCGTACACCAACGCTTTCAAAGTAAAGATCGAACCGATGGCGTAAAGGAACCCCGCGGCGACGAAGCAGCACAGACTGCTGAGCGGAATTTTTTGCCACTTGCGTTCGATCTTAAGCCAATTGCCCAGTGTCATTAGGAGCGCCAAGCCTGTCGCATGCATGACCAGCGCGCCAAGCACCGGCGGGCCGCCGTGATCCGTACCGAATTTTTTCAGCACCGGCACCACGCCGTAGCAAAGTGTCGCCAAGACGGCGACCAGAGTGAGCCGGCGCGCGCCGGCCTTGCCGCCCGGCACCGACTCGGATTGAGTCACGAAAAAGACGCCGGAGATAATAAACATCACGCCGATCATGACAGCAAAAGACAAGTGCTCGCCGAGCACGGCCGCCGCCAACAGCACGGTGATCAACGGCGAGGAATTGTTGAGGGATTGCGCCCGCGAGGCGCCGATCTGATCGACGCTTCTGACGAACAGCGTCCGGCCTAGATAGGCGCCGACGACGCCCGTACCAGCAAAGATAAGAACTGCGGCGAAAGGGATTTTGCCGGCGAATAAATCGCCTTCGAGCAGCGCTGAAACGAGTAGTGTCAGAAGAATCGTTGCCTGTTGGTAGAGCGTCGCCGCGCTCACGTCGGCACCGGCCAGTCCGCGTTTCACCAGCACCGGACTGATTCCCCAAAAAATCCCGGCGCATAGCGCGTAGACAATCCCGCTTTCCATTGCGATTGAGCCTAACCGCAGATTTTGCTAAGCGCGGCTTTTGCCTGATCAAAAATATCCTGGAACATCGGCCGGGTGAGCTTGCCGGTAAACGTGTTCTGCTGGCTCGGGTGATACGAGCAGATTAACCGCGGGCCGCCTGCCAGATCGACCGCGACGCCGTGACCAAATTTCGGCCGCGGCTTAGGAACGGCGCCGCCTTTTTCCTGATGGGCGGTCAGAAACGCGTCGAAAGCGATCTTGCCGAGCACGATCACGACTTTAATATCGCCGAAGAGTTTTAGCTCTTGGACCAAATAGGACCGGCAGCGTTTGAATTCGCTCGGCGCCGGCTTGTTGTCCGGTGGCGCGCAATGCACCGCCGCCGTGATGTAGCAGTCGTCAAGCCGAAGCCCGTCGTCCCGATGGTCCGAGTTGGTCTGGTTGGC
>JBEVIO010000113.1:0-7220 GCA_040510635.1 Binatia bacterium
AATTTCTCACGGAGCAGAAATTGAGTCAGTTTTACGGGCTGGAGCACGTCGCCATCGATACCAACAATTTCGATGGTGAAGTCACGAAGATTAAATCCGCCGGTTTGAAGATTCTCGAAGAGCGCGTGCTCCCCGACGGTCGCAGAGTGTGTTTCTTCGAAGGCCCTGAAGGGGTGCGGTTAGAGTTTTTAGAGTGGAAGCAATAGGGCGAAGGCGTTGGAGTGATGGTTATTGGAGTATAGGGCTTTTGTTATTTTCCACCACTCCAACGCTCCATACTCCATCACCGTTTATCTCCCCTTCAACACCTTCTCCAAGGGTCCATTTTCTCGGAACGGCTCGGGCCAGCCGAGGTATTCTTTGAAATCGGGGCGGGCTTTGATCAAATCCTGAATCACATTCTCGATCCCTTTGTCCGGCACGTAAGGCGCGGCCTTGAACAAGCGGGCATAAGCCTCGACGGTTTTCTTGGTGATCGCGGCGTCTTTCTCGCGCATCCATTTGGTGAATGATTTTTCGGCGAAGCGAAGATCTTTTTTGATCAAATGAATTCCCGCCACGTAAGCGCGCAAGAACTCGTGCGTAGTTTTGGGCTCCGCTTTGATAAATGTCCTGCTGCTGGTGACGCACGACGACGGGTAGACGAGATCGGTGGTGCTCAGATCGACGAGCACCGGCCAGCCGCGCTGCAAGAATGGAATGGCATAGCGCGTGGTGAGCGCGGCGGCAGCGATGGCGCCGCGATCGAGCGCCACGACCATCTCCGGTCCTGCACCAAGCTGGAGAATCGTCATGTCTCTTTCCGGGTTCAAGCCGACGTGCTTGAGCGCGGCGCGCAAATAAAAGTGTGTCGTCGAGCCGTAGCGCGTAACGGCGCTGGCCTGGCCTTTTAAATCTTGCGCCGATTTAATTTCCGGCCGCGTGATCAAATAGACCGGGTCGGCGTCGACCGGGCATGCCAACAGAACCACGTCACCGCCCGCCGCCCGGGCAGCGACGACGGACTCCGCGCCGGCGCCGGAGAACGGCAAATCACCGGTGATGATCGCCAGCGTGATCAAAGAGCCGCCGCGAACTTGCACCGGCTCGACGTTGAGGCCGGCTTTCTCAAAGAAGCCGGCATCTTTGGCGACCCAGATGGGCAGATGCGACGGTGACGCCGTCGTGCCGTAAAGAATGCGGCGCAACTCTTCGGTGCGAGCAAAATTTGGATTGACCAGCTGTGTAAAAACAATGGTGACGAACAATAAGAGCGCCCATTTCATGACTTCGGTAGTGCTCTCTCCAACGGACCGTTGTCGCGAAACAGCTCCGGGTGGGCGAAAAATTCCTTCGGCACCGGGCGCTGAAGCGCCAAATCTTTAAGGATGTTCTCGATGCCCTTGTCCGGCGCGTAAGGCACGGGCTTAAAGAGACGGACAAAAGCTTCCACGGATTTGCTCAAATTCGCCGATTCTTTTTCCTTTAACCATTTGATCAACGTGCGCTCCGCCAGTTTTTGATCTTTCTTGATCAGCTGGATGGCGCTCACATAGGCGTTCAAGAAAGAGTTGACGGTTTTGGGGTCGGCTTTGACGAATGCCCGGGTGCTAGTCACGCAGGATGAAGGATAGACCAGATCCGATTTGCTCAAATCGGCGAGCACCGGCCAGTTGCGCTGCATGAACGGCAGGATATCTTTTATGGTCAACGCGGCCGCAGCGATTCTTCCGCCCTCGAGGGCCGTGGTGATCTCGGCGCTGCCACCTAACTGAAGGAGCGTCATCTCTTTATCCGAATCCACGCCGACCATTCTCGTTGCCGAGCGGAGATAAAAGTGGATCGATGAGTTGAGCCGAGTGACTCCGGCTGCTTTACCCTTGAGCTCGGATGCAGATTTAATCTCGGGGCGTGCGATGAGATACACCGGTTCCAGATCGGCGGGGCACGCAAGCAACACGATGTCACCGCCTTCGACGCGGGCGGCGACCACCGATCCCGCGCCGACTCCGGAAAGCACGGACTGACCGCTCATGATCGCCATGGTGCTGACGGCGCCGCCGCGAATCTGCACCGGCTCGATATTCAAGCCGTTCTTGGCGAAGAGGCCTGCGTCCTTGCCGACCCACACGGGTAGATGTGAAATGGAAGTCGAGACACCGTAAAGGATGCGGCGTAATTCCTGGGCTTGCGCCGTCCTATAACTGAGCAGCAGCGCGACGACCATAAAAAATATCCGAGCGAGGTTCATGATTTCGATAGCGCTTTCTCCAATGGATTGTTGTCGCGAAAGAGGTCCGGGCGGCCGATGAATTCTTTCGCCACAGGCCGTCGACTGGCCAGATCTTTCATGACGGTTTCAATACCCTTGTCGGGCACGTAAGGGGTTGGCTTAAATAACTTGGCATAAGATTCGACGGTTTTCTTGATCAAGTACGGATCTTTTTCTCTCAGCCATTTGGCGAACGTTTTCTCTGCGAAATTTTGGTCTTTCTTAATCAGTTGGATGGCCGCGACATAGGCGCGCAAAAAATCGTCGACGACCTTCGGTTCGGCTTTCACAAAAGCGCGGCTGCTGGCGACGCAAGACGATGGATAAATCAAATCGGTGGTGCTCAAGTCGACAAACATCGGCCAGCCGCGTTGCAGCAGCGGGATTGCGTAGCGATTCGTCAGCGCCGCCATCGAAATGCGCCCGCTCTCCATCGCTGAAACGGCTTCCGTGCCGGTGCCGAGCTGCAAAATCGTCACGTCCTTTTCCGGATCAAGGCCGACCTGCCGCAACGCCGCGCGCAGATAAAAATGCGTCGTCGATCCCAGGCGCGTCACCGCCGTCGCTTTGCCTTTGAGTTCGGCTGGCGATTTAATTTCCGGCCGCGCGATTAAATATACGGGATCCGAATCAACCGGGCAGGCGAGCAAGACAATATCGCCTCCCTCGACCCGAGCGGCCACGGCCGATTCCGCGCCCGCCCCGGAGAATTGCAGCTGCCCGCTCATGATGCCCATCGTGATCAGCGCGCCGCCGCGAATCTGGATCGGCTCTACGTTCAAACCATTCTTGACGAACAGGCCGGCGTCTTTAGCGACCCAGATTGGCAGGTGCGCCGTCGATGTCGTCGTGCCGTAGTGAATACGGCGGAGTTCCTGTGCGGCGGCGGATGAATATACGACCAATAGGACGAATGGGACAAATACCAACCGCGGCGAGACTGAAAACTTCACCATGCTTTTACTTGCTGAAGTATGCGGCTTCGGCCTTTTCCTGGTCGTAAGGAACGAACTGGTTTGTTCCGGGGCCGCGTATCTCCGGTTTCTCGCCTTGGTCAAATAGAGCGGCGGCGCTATCTCCTGCACGCCCGCCGATCAGCCCCGGTGCATGCGCTTCGGCAACGGTGGCGTCTTGGTCTGACCGGTTAAACGCCCAATGCACGGTGTTGGCGGGAATGCGATGAAAGTCGCCTTTCTTACAGAGAAAACCTTTGTCTTTGACAAAAAACCAAATCTCGCCTTCGAGAACGTAATTGATCTGTTCCGACTCGTGCTGATGCGGCTTGGTGTGATAACCCGGTCTTCGGGTGGCGATCATCAGGCTGCACTCGTTGCCGTAGCCTTTGCGGACGACCATCTGGCCCGTGCCGGCCTCGCCGGTTTGAGTTCGGTTGTATTCCGGAACGTCCGTGCTCTTGCAGTGTAAAGACATAAAAATTCCTCCTTTTAATTGGGGCCGTAAACGTAGCTAATTGCTACGCTATATGTATCCCGTCGGTCAAGCCGATTTTTCTAGCTGTGATTATGCAGGGGCGCTAAGGCAAATTTATGTCTGCTAACGTCCACCGGCGATTCCGTTGACACGGAGCGGCTGTGCAAGTAAAGGAGTGGTCAGATTAGATAGATGATTACACTGCACACGATCTTCATTGTCCTCTTCATGGTATTCGCGGTTCGGGTTTCCGCACAGAAGCTGATGCTCGCTCACGTCGCCGTGAACCCAAGCCAAGGCATGCTGCATCTGGCGAAGGACTCCGGAATTCTCGCCAAATACGGTTTCACCGCGGACGTGCTCTTGATCCCCGGCACGCCGCGCACGATCCAAGCGCTGATCGCCGGCGATCTCGATTACGTCGCGGCCGGCGCGCCGGCATCACTCCGAGCGCGGGCTCAAGGCGCCGACGTGACGATTCTCTCGACCCTGGCGAATTCCTCAGCGCAGCGCGTCTTTATCAGGCCGGATTCTAAGTTGAACAGTTTCATGGAACTCAAGGGCAAGATCATCGGCGTCACCCAATACGGCTCCGGAGGCGATACGTTTTTGCGCGGAGCCTTGCGCAAGCACGGCATCAAGGAATCCGAGGTGACGATCTTGCAGATGGGCGGGACGCCAGGAGTGGCGCAGGGCCTTGAGTCTGGGCGCATCGAAGTTGGCGTGCTAGGCGATTCGGGTTTGTTGTTGGTTTTTCGCGGCCGGGCAAAACCATTGAAGGGCGGCAGCGCGCGGGAAATGGGTTTTCGCGGCACCGATGCGCCGCTCACGACCACCGATCGAAAGATCAAAAGCGACCGTGCAGCGGTCGTGCGCTTCATGCAGGCCTATATTGAGACCGTGCACTTTTTTCAGACCAACAAAGCTGGCACGGCCCGCCTGCTCGCAAAATACATGCGCGGCGTCAGCGAAGAGCACATCTCGCTGTGGTGCGATGACTTGCGCGCGCTGATCCGGCAAGTGCCCTATGCCGACGAAGAGGCGCTGCGCACCGAGTTAGAGATGATGAACATTCCCGGCGGACAAATACCGCCGGGCTACGTCAACAATAGTATTCTCGACGAACTCAAAAAAGGCGGCTTCATCGACAAACTCTATAAACAATAAAAGGAGGATAGGGTTATGGCAAAGATCAGGCATATCGCGATCAAGGTGGAGGATCAGGAGAAGACGGCCGAATTTTACAAGAAAACTTTCGGCATGACCGAAGCGTGGCGCGGCCCCGTGCGTGACGACGGCAATCGGGCGATCTATCTCACCGATGGCTACATCAACATGGCGGTCTTGCCGGCGCGCGGTGGACGCGAAGGCATCGATCATTTCGGTTTCCAAGTCGAGAACATGGAAGAGACGCTCCAAACCGCGCAAGTCGCCGGGGCGAAAAGCCAGGCCGATACGAAACCGCGCGACGGCCGCTTTGCCGAAATGGGCGTGCACGATCCGGCAGGACAACTAGTCGACGTGACGGTGCATGGGTGGAAGTCGTAAGAAAATTAAAAGGCAAAATTAGAAATGCATAGTTTCGCATTAGCAATAAATAAGTTTTACGGAGTGATGGTTTCGCTCGTGGCGTTTTTTTGCGCGGTGACGAATGTCACGACATTTGCTGCGGAGCCCAACAAACTGCTCATCGCGCACGGTGCCATCAGCAATAACGTCGCTCCGCTCTGGATCGCCAAAGAGCAGGGGATTTTCAAAAAATATAATCTGGACGTCGACTTGGTTTTTATTATCGCGGGGCGGGCGATGCAGGCGATGTTGGCGGGCCAAGTGCCGGTGGGCTTGGTCGGGGGCACGCATGTAACGAATGCGAATACCGCGGGCGGCGACTTTACCATGATTCTTGGGCTGGAGAACCGGCTCGATTATATTTTTGTCGCCAAGCCGTCGATCAAGAGCGGTGAAGATTTGAAAGGCAAGAAAGTCGCGATCGGCACGCCCGCCGGCTCCGCATCGTTGGCGACCTACGTCGCCCTCGATCATCTTGGCCTCGTGCCGCGGCGCGACAATATTGTCTTACTATTCGTCGGCGGCGTGCCCGAGCGAATGGGCGCGTTGCGCTCCGGCAGCGTCGAAGCGACGAGCCTCTCACCGGAATTTGGCCAGGTGGTTGTCAGCGAGAATTATCACGTACTCGTCGACCTTGGAAAGGAAAATGTCCCGTTCCAATCATCGGGCCTCGTGGTGCCGCGCAGTCTGATCAAAACCAATCCGCAACTCGTCGAAAACGTCGCCAAGGCGACCGTCGAAGGTACGGCTTTCATTCACAAACCGGCCAACAAAGAGATCGTCGTCAGGAGCTTGGCGCGAAACCTGCGGCTGGATAAAGGCGAGCGGGTCGAAAAGGCTTATCAAGGATTAGTCGCTGCAATGCCGAAAAGACCGTGCCCATCGATCGAAGGCATAAACGCGATGCTCAAGTTGATGACGCAGCATGGGTTAAACGCTAAAGCAGCCCAGATAAAGCCCGAGGAGGTCGCGGACATGTCCTACTGCAAACGATTTGAGGACAGCGGCTTTTTCAAAAGTCTGTATTGATGATTGAATGAAATGAGCACAGTCCTGTCGGCGGAAGAATTCATCGCAGCGATTTGGCAAGAGCGTCGTCGCTACGTGCGCGAAGGGCGCATCAACCAGCCCCACCCTTGGCGGATCGCGCTCAGCGAAGGCAAGGTTTCGCGTCATGCGCTGATCGAGTACGTGAAGAACCGTTACTACTTTCTCGCTAACATCAACCGCAAAGATGCTCAGGTGATCGCCAACTGCCCGATCTCCGACGCGCGCCGCATGCTGCTGCGAAAATATATTGACGAAGAAGGGCAGGACGTGGCCGGCGGGCAGCTCGGACCGCATTATGAGATGTGGCTTGAGATTTCCGATGCGCTCGGCATTCCGCGCGACTTGATGCAGAGCTTCGCGGACGTTTTGCCAGTTTATCGTTACACAGTTGATGCCGTATTCAATTTTGCCAAACAGCAAAGCTGGCTCGAAGGCGTAGCCGCCACGTATGCGACCGAAGGGCGCATGTGGAAACGTTACACGCCAAAGACCGAGCACAAAGAAGATGGGTTATTAAATGAAGGCGAGGCGCTGCGACGGCACTACGGCATTCCTGAGGATGGGTTGCTGTTTTTTCACGTGCACAGTGACGCCAACGACGAGCACGGCGACATCAACGAGGCAATCTTAAAAAAATATTGCGTCAGCGCCGACCTGCAAGAAAAAGCACTCGCTGCGGCGCGCTTTCGTTGGGAAAATCAGGAAACGCGGCACGATATTATCTATCGCTACTTTGCCCGCGCCGAGAACTAAATCTAATCAGTTCAACATATGAGTCGTTTTCGACATCTGCCGCACGCGATCATCCTTGCCCTTGCGCTCGTCAGCGCGGTTGCCAGTCCGAGCCTAGCCCAGCAGCTCGAAACGCTCAACGTCTCCTACGCGTCGGTCACCGGCAGCCGGATCCCATTATGGATCG
>JBEVIO010000114.1:0-4055 GCA_040510635.1 Binatia bacterium
CGCGATAGACGGGATAGAATCTTTCTGCCGCGGCGTGGTCGAGCTTGAGCAATTTTTCGAGCAAACCGACGCCGATTTCGCGCTGGCTCTGTAAAAACAATATGGCCGAGCGTTGGCCGCGCAAAACGCGCACGATCTCATCCGGCTCTTTGTCGATTTTGCGCTGGGTCGTGCTCAGACCGGCGATCGGTATGCGGACGAATTCCGCCGTCTCCTTGACCGATAAGAGCGTCTTGAAACCGCGCTGCTCGGCGCGATATTCGAATGGGCTGTTGACGACGGTCGCATCGACCGAACCGCCGACCAGCGCGGCAAAGCGCGCATCGGGGCTGCCGGCGATCGCTTGCAAGGTGACGTCTTTGTTCGGATCCAGACCGTTGCGGCTGAGCAGTTGATAAATCGCAAAATCCGCCGAGCTGCCGAAGGTGTTGATCGCGATTCGTTTTCCTTTGAGCGCTTTGACGCCATCGATGTCGGGCCGGGAAATAATCGCGTAGCCGCTCGCCTTGGTGGTGACGCCGACGATTTTCACCGGCAAACCGCGCGTCGCCGCGCCGGCGATGAAAGGTAAAATAGTTACGTAGTCGAGCTCGTTGGCCATCAGCGCGCTCAGCATCAGGTTGGTGCCCTGAAACTGAATGTAGCGAACCCGGAGTCCCTCTTTTTCGAAGAAGCCGCGTTCAGCCGCGATGCGGTCGGGGAGCGCCGTCCAGGCGGAGCCACCGGTCCAACCGATGTTAAGGACTTTGGATTCGGCGGCAAATAGTGCTGACGTGGCCAAAACGGCTAGGAAGATTGCCGCAACCCTAATGCAGGCGGCATGGCAGAATTTCGCGACCATGGCGAAGGTGTTTGACTTTATCCAGCCGCGGCCTGCTGGGTCGATACTTCGCCGAGCTGTTGTTTAAAAAAATCCAACGTGCGCGCCCAGGAAGTTATGTCCGCTTCCGGTCGATAGCCATGCCAGCCGCTGCGGTTAAAGCCGTGCGGCGCGTCGCCATAGTAGAAAAACTCGTGCGCTTTGCCGAGCTTAGTCAGCTCGGCCCCGAGCCGGCGCATTTCGTCCGGCGATGGATTTTTGTCGAGCTCGCCAAAGTGGCCTTGCATCGGGCAGGAGACGTTAGGCGCAAGAGTGGCCGGCGCGGCGCGCTCGCCCCATTGTTGATAGGTGCCGCCGCCGTAAAAATCCACGGCGGCTTTGAATGAGCTCGTCGCTGCGGCGGCAAGGAAGGCGATGCGCCCGCCCATGCAAAATCCGACAATGCCCAGCCTGGACGTATCGACGTTGGCGCAGCCTTTGAGAAAATTGACGGTGGCATTGATGTCGTTGAGAACGTTGATATCGCGCCGGGTATTTTTGAAGTTGGCGGTTTCCTCGGGCGTTTTCGGTTCGCCCTCGCGATGGTAAAACTGCGGTGCGACGCCGATGTAACCGGCCGCCACGACGCGCCGGGTCATCTCTTGGGTGAAGGCGGCAACGCCGTCCTGGTTCTGCGCGACGATGATCGCCGGAAATGGACCCGCTCCGTCAGGCTGGCTCAAGTAAAGTCCCATCGGGCTGTGATCGACGGTCACTGTTTCCCAAGAATTTTTCATAAGCGGTCCTCCGTAAGCAGGTCGGGTGGATTGGTCTTTCAATTAGTCCGTCGTGGGATTCGTGTCAATGGCAAAGTGAGCTGAGTGCACCCTCGATTTTCGGCATCGCTTCCGTGACGCGCGGAACGGTGTTAGATTTGCTGCACGAATGAAATTTTCGAGCATCGATTTTCACTTTTCGTGGTCGCGCCGAAACCGGTGGCGCACGCGGCATTTTTGGGCCGCCGGCATCGGCGGCGCTTTTATCTGCACGATGTTGGCACCTCGGTATGTTGACCCTGCCCAAAATAAAACCGCGAATCCGGGCAATGCACCAGCGAAGCCGAGTCAAGCGGCAGAGACCGATCGCTCGGCGATCTCGCCGCAGGAGAAAAAATCTTACGAGATTGCCTTCAAGGAATTTAGACTCCAGAACGGGTTGCGCGTGCTTCTCGCCGAAGACCACAGCGCGCCGACCTATTCCATTTCCGTCACCTACAACGTCGGCTCGCGCGATGAACGGCCGGGTCGAACGGGGTTCGCCCATTTATTCGAGCACATGTTGTTTCAGGGCTCGGCGAACGTCGGCAAGGGCGAGCACTTTATTTTGATTCAAAACAACGGCGGCAGCGCCAACGGCACGACCAATATGGACCGCACCAATTATTTCGAGACTCTGCCGGCCAATCAATTGGAGCTGGGGATTTTTCTCGAGGCCGACCGCATGCGCGCGCCGGCGATCACTCAGGCCAATTTCGATAATCAACGGTTGACCGTGCAGGAAGAGCGGCGCCAAAGCTACGACAACCGCCCATATGGAAAAACCTATGAGGCGGTCATCGATCTGGCTTACGATAATTTTGCTTATAAACACTCGACGATCGGCTCGATGGACGATCTCAACGCCGCGACGATCGAAGACGCCGAGCTTTTTTTTCGCTCCTATTACGCGCCCAACAACGCGGTGGTCGCGCTGGTCGGCGATTTCAAGACCGACGTGGCGCTCCGTTTGGTCAAAAAATACTTCGAAAACATCGCGCCGCAAGAATCGCCGAAAGCGCCGGACATGACGGAGCCCGAGCAAAAAGGCGAACGGCGTAAAGTTATCGAGGACAGCTTCGCGCGCACGCCGCGCCTCGATATCGTCTATAAAATTCCCCCCGGAAATACGGCCGATTGGTATGCCCTCGATGTTCTGGGTTATGTGCTTTCGAACGGCGTGTCATCCCGGCTGTATCAAAAGTTTGTCAAAGAAAAGGAACTGGCGTTGAGGGTCGAGGCCGACGCCAGCGAACTGCGCGGCCCGTCGCTGTTTTGGTTCAGTATTATGGCCCGGCCGACGACCGACCTCGGCGCGTTGGAGACCCTTTTGTATGACGAGATTGCGCGGCTGCAAAAGGAGCCGATCGCGGATTGGGAGCTCGCCAAAGTACAAATGCAGCTGCGCCGCCAGCGTGCGCAACAGATTTACAGCAGTCGCTCGCGCGCCAATTCTCTAGGCCATTTTGCAGTTTTTTATAACGATCCGGGATTGATCAATTCGATCTGGAGCCGCTACGAACAAATCACCAAAGCCGATCTCCAAAGGGTGGCGCAGACCTATTTTCGGGAAAGCAATCGCACCGTTGTTACAACCCTGCCGAAATCGGCGGCCGGAGAGGGCGGTAAGAGTCAATGAATGGACGCACCAAAAGCTGGGATATTTGGCTGACGCGCGGCCGCTGGCTGATTGTCGGCCTGACCATCGTCGCGGTGCCGCAGTTGCTGCCCGGCCAAGAGTCGCTCAGCACGCCGCAGAGCAAGGTCGAACGTAAAAATAAAGCCCCGGTCTCCCGGGAAATTCTGCGCGTCAAACTACCGAAGCCGGTCGAGGCCAAGCTCAAAAACGGCCTGACCGTGCTCATCCTCGAAGATCATCGGGCGCCGTTCGTCAACGTGCAGCTGCACATCGGCGGCGCCGGCGCGCTATTTGAACCTGCCGGCATGGCCGGCTTGGCCAGCGCCACGGCGCACATGCTGCGCGAAGGAAGCCAAACACGGACGAGCATCCAGATCGCCGAGGAGATCGACCGCCTCGGCGCGGCGCTCAGCGCCGGCGCGTCATTCGGTTCACCGGACGCGGTCTTGAGCGCGTCGGGGCTGAGCGACAACTTCGATCAATGGTTCGGCGTGGCGACGGATGTCTTGTTGCACCCGAGTTTTCCCGTCGAGGAGCTGGAGAAAATGAAACAGCGTCAGCGGGTGCAGTTGCGCGAGCAGCGCTCGGCGCCGGGCTTTTTGCTGGACGAACGGTTTCATCGTGCCGTCTACGGCGAGCATCCGGCGGCGAACGTCGCGCCCACCTTAACCTCGCTCGATGCGCTCAGCCAAGCGGCGCTGATCCAATGGCACCGTGAGCGCTATGCGCCGCAGGACGCGATCCTCGGCATCGCCGGCGACGTCCACGCCAAAGACCTGATTGCCAAGTTGGAAAAACAACT
>JBEVIO010000115.1:0-3508 GCA_040510635.1 Binatia bacterium
GATAATCAAGTTCCTCCGCCGCGACTTTCCAAAAGGACAGGCGATAATGTTGTTGCGACAACAGCCGGTCGAGCAGGCTGAAACTCTCCGGATTCCCGGGGATGCCGTTGAACCGGGCGATATTGGCGTCCAAGTGCTCTTTGATTTCCCGCGTGCCTGTGTAGAGCTCCCAAAGCATTTGTTTCACGAAGAGGATCTGGTCGGCTCGATCGGCGCTCTCCTGCTTCGGCGGAATATTTTTAAGCGCGTAAAGCACGCCGAGAAGCTTGATGAAATCGAGATGATGCGAGCCGAGACGTTTTCGGAGCAAGTTGAGATTCTGGGTCAACACCTCGCTGTAGGATTCGAGATTGACCGGGAGCTGCAAAGAAAAATAGCGAACGCCGAGCCCGTGCCGGTCGTAATGCAGCGCGATCTCTCCCTTCTCCAGGCACTCTCCATAAAAGCCGCCGAGAAACGGCGCCAGCACTTTTCCTCGCATGCTTTCGTAGGGATGCTGCCAATCGATATCGAAAAAATCAAAGAACGGTGACGCTTCGCCGTTTTCCAGGACGTCCATCAGCATGCGGTTTTGTCCATCGTAGGCCATGTGATTGGGCACGATATCCTGGGCCCAACCCAATCCAAGCCGCCTCGCCTGTTCGTTCAGCGACTCGAATTCTTCCTCGCTGCCGAGCTGCGGATTGAGCTCATTGGGATCGACCACGTCATAGCCGTGTTGGCTACCTTCCCGGGCATGAAAAATCGGCGACGCGTAAATATCGCTGATGCCGAGAGCATGCAAATACGGCAATACTCCAGCGGCCTCGCTGAAGCCGAACTCCGGCGTGAATTGCAAGCGATAGGTTGCGGAAGGGATTTTCATGGGGTCGGTTCGCTCACGGCGTTAGCACCGCGCCGGCCTCGGCGCGAAACAACGCCGGGTTCCCCATTGCCGTTTTCCTCTTCAACATGCTTCGGCAGGCGCAACAAAACCAGTGAGCGCGCCTTGAGCGCGTAAGCTTCGCCGCCGCGCATCGGCTGCGGTTTGTTTCTGCTCACAGCCGGATTATGGGTGTCGAGAATGACTTCCCATCGCACTTTGCGACGGTGCGCGGGCAAAATGAACGTGATCGCTTCGTAGTGCGCGTTTAAGAGAATTAACAGCGTGTCATCGACGATCGGGTTGCCGCGCCCGTCCAACTCTCCGATGGCGTCTCCCGCGAGACGAAGCGCGAAAATACGGTTCTCTGAATTGTTCCAATCGTCGTCGGTCATCTCCTTGCCGTCGGGACGAAACCAAACCAGGTCCTTGACCTCGGAGCCGCGAATGCGCCGCCCTTGGAAAAAGTGGCGGCGGCGCAATACCGGATGGGTGCGTACCAGGTGGATGAGATAGCGGGTAAATTCCAGGAGGTCGCGGCGCGGCCGGTCGAGCTTCCAATCGATCCAAGAAACTTCGTTGTCCTGGCAATATGCATTGTTGTTGCCTTTCTGGCTGCGGCCGATTTCGTCGCCCGCCAACAGCATCGGCACGCCTTGCGACAACAGCAGCGTCGCTAGAAAATTTCTTTTTTGCCGGTCGCGTAAGGCAACCACCTTCGGATCGTCGGTTTCACCTTCGACGCCGCAGTTCCAGCTGAGGTTCTCGTTGTGGCCGTCGCGATTTTCTTCGCCGTTGGCCTCATTGTGCTTTTCATTGTAGCTCACCAAATCCTGCAGCGTAAAACCATCGTGGGCAGTGACAAAATTGATGCTCGCATAGGGCAGTCGGCCATTGTGACCGTAGAGATCACTCGAGCCGGTCAGGCGAAAGCCGAGCGCGCCGACTTGTCCCTCGTCGCCTTTCCAAAAGCGCCGCACCGTGTCACGGTAAGCCGCATTCCATTCGGCCCATAGTGAGGGAAAGTTGCCGACCTGATAGCCGCCCGGTCCGAGATCCCAGGGCTCGGCGATGAGCTTTACTTGAGAAATGACCGGGTCCTGCTGGATGATGTCGAAAAAAGCCCCGAGCCGGTCGACGTCGTGGAGCTCGCGCGCCAGCGTAGAGGCAAGGTCGAAGCGAAAGCCGTCGACGTGCATCTCCACCACCCAGTAGCGCAAGCTGTCCATGATCAATTGAAGAACCCGCGGATGGGTCATGTCGAGTGTATTGCCGCAGCCCGTATAATCCATGTAATAACGGCGGTCCTTCTCGACCAGACGATAGTACGAAGCATTGTCGATGCCGCGAAAACAAAGAGTCGGGCCCAGCTGGTTGCCTTCACCGGTGTGGTTGTAAACCACGTCCAAGATCACTTCGATCCCTTCGCGATGCAGCGCCCGAACCATACTCTTGAACTCCGTCACCTGCTCGCCGCCCACGCCGCTACTGGCATAGCGCGCATCGGGCGCGAAAAAGCCGATGGAATTGTAACCCCAGTAGTTGGTCAGGCCGCGATCTTCCAAATGCTTATCCGCGATGAATTGATGCACCGGCATAAGCTCCACCGCAGTGACGCCGAGCGACTTGAGATAATCCATCACCGCCGGACAAGCGAGCGCCGCGTACGTGCCGCGCAACTCCGGCGGCACACCGGGATGGCGCATGGTGAAACCTTTTACATGCAACTCATAAATGATGGTTTCGTGCCACGGCGTCGCCGGCGGCATATCGTTTCCCCAACTGAACGCCCGATCAATCACCACGCACTTCGGCATTCCCGCCGCGCTGTCCTTCTCGTCGCGCGAAAGATCCTGATCGGGATGACCCATGGCGTAGCCGAACAGCGCGTCGCTCCAATTGACCGTGCCGGTGATCGCCTTGGCATAGGGGTCCAGAACCAACTTTGCCGGATTGAAGCGATGACCTTCTTGGGGCGCGTACGGACCATAAACTCGGTAACCATAAAGCTGGCCCAGGCGGGCTTCGGGCAGGTAGAGATGCCAAACCTGATGCGTCTGCTCGTTCATCGCGATGCGCGTTTCGCGCTGTGCCGCCGTGCCTTCGAAAAGGCAGAGCTCGACCTTGGTCGCGTTCTCGGAAAAAAGCGAAAAATTAACTCCCGCGCCATCCCAAGTCGCGCCTAACGGATATGGCTTGCCCGGCCAGATTTTCATGATGTTGATGCAGTTGCGGTTTGCTACGTCATTTCACCTGGGGCCCGAACAATAGAAAAGTCCAAACGAGCGCGCCAAGAGCGTCAGTCGGTGATTTTCCCCGCCGTCAAACTCCGCAGGCAGAGCGCTGCGTTGGCCGCGCCATTTCTCGTCCGCCGAATCGATCAGCTTGCACCAGCGTCCCGCGTCAACGGTGATCGTGAAGGAGGCCTCGTCTGTGTGCAGATTGGCGACCAGCAACGCGCGCTCGGTGCCGTGCCAGCGTTGAACGACTAATACTTTGTCATGATCGCAGCCGACGACTTCCATACTCTCCTTCGCCAAATGTTCGAGCGCCGGAAGCGTTTTTCTAAGTCTGATCAGTTCGCGATAAAATTCCAGCAGAGTTTGGTGCGTCCCCCCGGCGCGCAGTTCATGACGGAGTTTGGCG
>JBEVIO010000116.1:0-5972 GCA_040510635.1 Binatia bacterium
CCCGCCCAAAGAGCAGTTCCTAAGGACGTATAGAAGAGAAACTTCACGAAGTTCATTCCGGCGATTCCGGCGGGAACCGAAATGAGGGAACGCACGCCGGGGATAAGGCGGCACAGCAATACAGCGGCGCCCCCATGCTTCTGGAACCACCGCGACGCACGGTCAACGTCTTGTCTGGCTACGGTCAGCCAACGGCCATACTGGTCAGCAAAGCGCTTCACGCGCTCCTCGCCAAGTTTTTTGCCGGCGTAGTAAAACGGTAACGCGCCTATGACAGAACCGGCCATGCCTGCCAGGGTGGTACCGAGGAACGTGAGTTCATGTTGAGCGACCATGAAGCCGGCGAGCGGCATGATCAATTCAGATGGAATGGGTGGAAAGACGTTCTCAACCAACATAAGTAGCAAAATACCAAAGTAGCCAGTCGAGGAGATGAATGCGATGACCCAGGAAGACATGAGTATGCGTGTCTCGCGCCTGCATCAAGCCTCGACGCGCTTGGATCGCTTCGTAGGTGCGATCAAAACTGAGCACGAACCCGAAGCCGAAGCCGACTCGATGCAGCCGGTGTGTAGCCGTCGCTGACGGCCTATCCCCACCGCGCGAGCAAACCCAGCAAATCGCAGACGCGATTCGAATATCCCCACTCGTTGTCGTACCAACTGAGGCACTTCAGATATTTGCCCCCGGTAACGCTCGTAAATGCCGGATCGAATATAGAAGAGTGGGAATTGCCGATCACGTCGGACGACACCACGGGCGTTTCCATGAGTTGTAAAATGCCCTTCATCCGCTCCGACGCCGCCGCAGATTTTATCGCGGTATGAACATCATCCGGATTGACGCTTTTCTCCAGCTCGACAAACAAATCGACCACCGAACCGTCGGGCACGGGCACACGTGCGGCAATGCCGTCCAGGCGGCCTTTCAGCTGCGGCAACACCTCGCCGACCGCTTTCGCGGCGCCCGTGGAGGTTGGAATGATATTCTCTGCCGCAGCGCGGCTGCGTCGCCAGTCCGAGTGCGGCACGTCGGCCAGACGCTGGTCGTTCGTGTACGCGTGCACGGTATTGATGACCCCTTCGACGATACCGAATGAATCATGGAGCACCTTTGCCATAGGCGCCAAACAATTGGTCGTGCAGCTCGCGTTGGAAATCATCCGGTGCTCCGGCTTGAGCCCGTCATCGTTAACGCCGATCACGACGGTATAATCGATCGCATCCTTCGCCGGCACGGTCAGCACGACGCGTTTGGCGCCGGCCGCCAAATGTTTGCTAAGCTGTTCCCTGCTGGTGAATATCCCCGTCGATTCTATGACGGCGTCGATGCCGAGCTCGCGCCACGGTAATTTAAGCGGATCCTTTTCGCGCAGCATGCGGGTTCGACCGTGCGATGTGACCAACTCATCGCCTTCGAGCCGCAAGGTGCCCGAGAATCGTCCCATGACAGTGTCATAATTGAGCAAGTACCGGAGCGCATCGTGGTCGAAGACGTCGTTGATCGCGACCAGCTCGGCGTCGGTCCGCTTGTCCAGAATACGAAACACGGAGCGACCGATTCGGCCAAATCCGTTAATGGCAACTCTCATGCTACACCTCCGTCAAGCTTGCTGTATTGCCGCACCACGTCGAGCACGCGGCATGCATGCCCCAGGCTCTCGTACCAGGCCAGCACTTTGACGATTTTCTTGCCTGCTTTGAGGGTCGCGCCTGAATCGAAGAGCAACGATTGCCGGCAACCTATGACATCGGATGAAACAATCGGATCATCGGTGCTACCGATCAAGTCCGGTTGCTGAGCAGCAGCGGCGCGCATGACGTCGTTGACTTGATCGACCGTCACGGCGCCGTCGTGCATCACGCAATTCACGTCCAGCAACGATCCGCGCTGGACTGGCACGTTGAGCGCGTAACCGCTCAACTTTCCCGAAAACTTCGGTAGAACCATTTCTACCCACCGCGCCGACTCATTGTTGTTGGGAATGATATTTTCCGCCGCGGAGCGGCTGCGACGAAAATCCTCGTGGGCGTAGTCCTGCAGCGACTGATCACTCGAATAGGCATGGACCGTCGTCAGCGACGCACAGTCGACCCCCAAACTCTGATCCAGAAATTGCAACAAGAGCGCAAACGCATTGGTCGTCGCCGAACCGGCGGAAATCATTTTGTCGGCGCCGGTGGCATGGCCTTCATTGATGCCCGGTATGACGATCCGGTCGATCGGTTCTGACGGAAGCGACGCCAAAATGACCCGCTTCGCGCCGGCGCGCAGATGCGCTTCCATATCGCGCCGACGACGATATCGCCCGGTTGCATCGACAACACAGTCGACGTTCATAATATCCCACGGAACCTCCTCAGGCCGCGCCAGCTGGAACATTCGCGTGCGGAATTTTTTATTAATCAGGTAATTGGCTTGAAGCCTGCACGACGGCTCTTCCAGGCCGTCGCTTTGGAGCAGATACTCGATGATTTCCGGTTTGCCGATGTCGGCAACGGCGACGATTTCGATATCGTCTTTTTCCAGCGCTAGGTGATAAAGCTGCCGGCCAATCTGCCCCAGCCCCATAATGCCGACTCGGATTTTCCGGTCGTTCATTTCGGTACCTCCGTGTTCAGCAAAATTAAGCTCGTGAAGTTGCCGCTATTCTATACCCGAGCATGTTAAAAATAGATGAATAAACAACAAAACTCGTCACTGCAAATCGACGCCGATACTCCATGAGGCTCAATTCGAACCACGATGATCGCCGCAGCGTCTGCGGGCTTTTGCTTTATGTCGCCTTGCCTAGACTTGCGCGAAGGATCTTTCCGATCGCGCTTTTCGGCAGACTTTCGCTGAACTCGATCTGGTGCGGAATTTTGTAAGGCGCGATTTGAAAACGCAGGCTTTCGCGAATGGATTGGCCGAACTCAGCCGACGGTGCGTAGCCGTCGGCTAAGACGACGATGGCGTGAATCTTGTTGCCGATGTCAGCATCGGCGACGGGAACGATGGCGGCTTCGATGATCGCAGGATGTTTTTGCAGGGCGTTTTCTATTTCCGTTGGCGAGATGAATATGCCGCGGCTTTTGAAGCAGTCGTCGCGCCGGCCGGCAATGAAAAAATAGCCTTCGTTATCCTGGTACGCGAGGTCGCCGGTAAGATACCAGCCCTCTCGAATCACCGCTTCGGTTCGTTCACGATCCTTGTAATAACCGAGAAACAGCCCCGGATCCGAAGTTGAGATCGCGAACTGGCCGAGCTCGCCGCTGGCCACCGGCTTTAACTCGTCATCTAGAATCGCAGCGCCGACTCCCGGGAGCAGTCTGCCGACGGAGCCCGGTTTCACCGGATCTCTCACACCGTTACCGATGACGAGCTGATACTCAGATACTCCATAGTGTTCGTACAACTCGGAACCGACGCGTCTTTTCCATTCCTGATAAGTTGCCTCGCGCAGAGCTTCGCCCGTGGAGTGAGAGCAGCGCAGGCTCTTCAAATTGTGCGACTTTTCGAATTCGGGCATGGCGAGCAGTCGGCGGTAAACGGTAGCGACGCCGTGCAGGACGCTGACTTTGTATTTCTCGATTGCAGCCAGAACATTTTCCGCCGTGGCGCGGCCGGGAAGGATGGCGCCGGCAACACCGTTGCGCAGCGGGAAAAGCAAATTGTGACCGAGCGCGCTGATGAAACTCCATTCCCCCGTCGCCATGACCACGTCGCCCTCCTGCGGCGGCAAGCGGAAGCGATTCAAGTCACCGAGCGCAACGATCCAGCGATGGGCATGGACAATTCCTTTCGGTTTCCCGGTGGTGCCCGAGGTGTAGACGATGAAAGCAGGCTCATCGCTCCTCGTACGGGCCGTGGCGACGGCTGTGGACGAACTCGCAGCCAACGAAGCGAATGGTATTTCGCTGCCCGCCGCTTCGCCTGCACAAACGACATGCTTGAACAAACCGCTGCCGCGAAGTTCGCGCACGGCGCCGCTGCGCGATGTTTCGGTGAAGATCATTTCCGGTCTGGTTTGCTCGAGCACCGCGGTCAACTCGACTGCGGTGAGCAGAGAGTTGACCAGAACGGGAATGATGCCGAGCTTCACCGCAGCGAGAAACGCGGCAGCGAACTCCGGCGAGTTACCCATCTTGAGAAGAACGAGATCGCCGCGTTTTAAATGCAGATCGAGTAAGCCGGCGGCTAGCGCGTTGACCTGCTTCTCTAATGTTTCGTAGGAGACGATTCCGAAGTCGCCGATGAACGCCGGCCGTGGTCCGCAACCGTGCGCAATCGAAGCGTCGAGCACATCCTGCGCGATATTCAATTTCTCCGGCACAACTCGATAGTTGTACCCGGGAGTCGCAGACGCGGTCATCGCCGATTATTTTTTCGCTTTCTTCGCCGGACTCCTTTTCGAAAAGGGCGAGCCGGCATCGTATGGGTAAGTGTAGCGCGGCGGACGCTTTTCCACGAAGGCGCGCATGCCTTCCTGGCAGTCTTTGGTTCTTGTAATTTCGAGCACGGCGTCGAGCTCCTGCTGATAACCTTCATCGGTGCGGTTCCAGTTCCAATACATTTTGACCAACCGCTTGGCTTGGCGCACGGATAGATACGGATTTGCCGCGATGCGCCCGGCAAGAGCGAACGCCGTAGCGAGAAGTTTGGCAGCCGGCACCACTTCTTCGACAAGACCGATACGCAGGGCTTCTTTGGCGTCGATGATGTCGCCGGTAAGAATCAGACGCATCGCCCGTCCTATACCGACCAGCTTAGGCAAATTACGCGCGCCGCCGCTTTCGGGCACGAAGCCGGCTGGCACGGCCACTTCGCCGAAGCGCGCCCGGTCCGAGGCAATGCGCATATCGCAGAGCGTCACCATCTCCAGGCCGACGCCGACCGCGGGGCCGTTGATGGCGGCGATGGTCACTTGCGGCAAATCTTCGAGCTTGCGCATGGCGCTTTGTAAAACTCGGTGACGGAGATCGTTAAAAAAATACTCCGCCATTTCTTTGTAAGGACCGGCGATACCCATGGAGCCTTCGAAGGCGCCGAGCACGTCGCCTTCGGACTTAAGATCGCCGCCAGCGCAGAAGCCCCGCCCTTCTCCGGTCAAGATCACGACCTTGACGATGGAGTTGCGCGCGATCTCGTTACACAAAGCATCGAGCTCAACGCGCATGAGCGGATCGACAGCGTTGAGTTTCTCGGGGCGATTCAACGTGATGACGCCGATGCAAGGCTCGCCAGGATTGTTCGGGTTATCGTGCACCGACCATTTGAGTGCTTTGTAATCCATCTAACGCTCCTCGAGAATCATAAAGTTTGTCAACGTTTCAAGCGCATGATGTCCGAACACCCCTCTTTAGCAAAGAGGGGCTAGGGGAGATTTTCCGAGTCGCTCGCTACTTTGTACGTCAGCAAATCCCCCTCGATCCCCCTTTTTCAAAAGGGGGAAGTAAAACAACTCGTGGTGATTTGCAGAGATTCTCTTCGACAAGAGCGCCTCTTTCCTTTCTTTCTAAGAGGGATTGATGCAGACGCGAAGCGCGCGGTCAAAACTTTATTTCTTTTTTTGCTGACCGTAGTACGACGTATTCACGGCGACTTCGTCGGTCGATTTCCGCTCGCGAGCGATCTTTTCGCCGGTCTGCCAGAAATCGCCGGCGACGGCGAGCTTGGCTTCTTCGTCGAGCTCCGAATTCCAATCGCCGAGCGAGTAGCCGAACCAGGGCGACTCGGGCTCGAGCTTCGGCAGCTCGAGCCTTTCCCAAAGCTTGCGCGCGCGCTCCATGTATTCTTGCTTGGGTAAAGAAATCGGCGGGAAGGTCTCTTTCAATGTCGCATCCCAGAGCAGGCACGAATCATCGGCGCCGCCACGCGCGTCATGGCGCGGCGCATGGCCGATATCGGTGCCGCGGATAACTTGCACGTCGCGGTGCGGTTGCGAGCGATAGCCGAGCGCCCAGAACACCGCGTCGAGATTTTCCGGATCG
>JBEVIO010000117.1:0-4084 GCA_040510635.1 Binatia bacterium
CCACTCGAAAACCGCGGCCGCCCCACAGACGCGCTAGTTCGGCGTAGTGCCAGGAAGGAAGCGCGAGCAGATCTTGCCGTTTGACCACCGGCCGGAAGATTCCCCAGCCGCCGTTGTTCAATAGCACGACGATGGGATTGAGGCGGTAGCGGGGCGCATGGGCGATCTCGACGCCGGTCATCTGAAATCCGCCGTCGCCGGTCAAGATCAGCGGGCGAAGTCCGGTGCCGATTTGGGCGCCCAACGCTCCGGGGACGGCGAAGCCCATGGAAGCGTAGAAGCCTTGCGCGAGGTAAAGGCCGTCGTTGCCGACTTTAATGTCGATGCCGCCGAAGAGCGAATCACCCGACTCCGCCACCACCAAGAACTTTTTTTGCCGCGCAAGAAAGTGATTGATTTCGCGAAGCACGTCCGCGACCCGCACGGGACGATGGGCAGGGGCACGCGTCGGCGGCAGGTTGTCGCTGTACACGATTTTTTCCCGGTGGCGCTTGAGCTCGGCGCGGAGCAAGGCGCGCACGAAATCGCGGAGCGTGATGTCCGTGTAAGTATGGAAGCTCACGTTGACCCGGTTCTCCACGGCCCAAATAGACCGGTGCCGGAGCGCCTCGGGCGGTTGGCTGCCGCCCATTTCGATGTCGGTCAGGAACATGCCCAGGCCGATGATTAAATCCGCCTGTTCGACGCGCGCACGAATCGGCGGCGGGCTGATCGCGCCTGCATAGACGCCCATGAACAACGGATGGTTCATCGGGAAAGCGCCTTTGGCGAGAACCGAGGTGCAGCACGGAACGCCCATTTTCTCGACGAGCTTGACGATCTCGCTCGCCGCCTTGAAACGATAGGCCTCGATGCCCACCAGCACGAGCGGCCGTTGAGCGCGGCTCAATCGTTCGGTGGTATCGCGCACCGCCTCGTCGAGCTTGCGCCGGTCCGATTGCAGATGGGGCAATTCACCGTTCCACGAAACGATCTCTTTGGGTACCGGGATCTCGCGTTCGACCATGTCGCGGTGAATCTCGAGGTAGCCCGGTTGCTGATTCAGCCAGATGGCGCGGATCACCTCGTCGATTTCAGCGGCGGCGCGCAGCGGATCGTTGATGAGCTTGGCGGCGCAGGTGACTTCCCGGTAGATGTGGAGCTGGGACTCGATCTCCCTCGCTTGATGGTGGATCAGCACGCCGAGCTTGCATTCTTCCTCTCCCGGGCCGCCGCTGATGACGAGAATCGGCACCCGCTCGGAAAACGAGGCGGCGACCGGGTTGACCATGTTGTGACCGCCGGCGCCATAGGTTACGCAGATGGCGCCGATGCGGCCGGTCGCGCGCGCGTAACCATCGGCGGCAAAGCCCACGCCGGGTTCGTGCGAAAGCGTAATGACCTTGAGCGCCCGCGCGCGACCGAACTTGAAGAACAGATTGATGACCAGATCTCCCGGAATGCCGAAGAGATGGGAAACGCCGATCTTCTTGAGATAAGCGACGAGGTAATCCCCCAATTTCATCTTGAGTTCCATGACGGCGGCTCCTTGCCGACCAAAATAATGCGCCAGCCAATCTCGGTCAACGATCAGCGTTCGTAGCAACCCCCCGGACGGGCAGTAGCCGCGTTGGTTCGCACACCGTTTTGAAAGCGTTAACTGGGCGACACCGTGTGTCTCCAGATGCGGAAGGACCGAAGCAGAAGGTGAGTTGAGGTCGGATCAACCAAGACCTTAGGTTTCTCTCGGATTGAAATTGTTTTTCAGTCTTAGGGGGCCATTTTTGCCTGGATCAATCCATTGAGTGAACCATTCATTACCAATGGGGCAGGCTGAACCAACGCAAGGTCAACGAGACCGGCAACCCATCTCAATCCTAGTATCGCACGACAGTTAGTGAGTGATCATCATGCTCGGCAGCAAAAGGTCTTGGAGCGAAATCGAGCTAACTCGTCCTGCAGCGTTTTACGATAACAAGCGTGCGTGTCCGACGAACTTTTGCAGATTTTTCACCGATTGCACGCCGCGTAGCGCTATTCTCCGATTTGCAACGAAGGCGGGCACTCCGCTGAGTCCCAGCTTCTTTACCTCCCGCTCATCCGCGAGCACGTTTTCAACGTACAAATCGTTAGCGAGTGCCTCCCGCAAGTCGTCGCTTTCGAGGCCCATGTCCGACGCTATGCGAGCCAGCACATCGGTTTTGCCGATGTCCTCGCCGCGTTGAAAGAACGCGCGAAAGAGCGCGTCGTTATACTCCCGGAAGTTGCCATGGCGCCGCGCCCAGTGCGCGGCTTCATGGGCGCGGCGCGACCGGAGCTGTACCGGTGGAAGCTTGATTTCGACTCCCAACTGTTCTGCCAGGGGATAAACCGAGTTGCCCCAGACTCGCTGCAGATAGTCGCCGTTCGGATCGAGGGTCGGCACCGGGTCGGGCCGCAGCTCGAAGGCGCGCCAGACGATCGCGACGTCTGGATCTTTCTCGCCCAGTTGATGCACGGCCGGCTCCGCCAGCCAGCAGAATGGTCAAACGTAGTCCGAAAACACTTCGAGTTTTACGGGTTCCACAATCTAAACTCTAAACTCCGCAACGCGCGCGTTCTAGAGGCCGGTTAATATTGCTAGCGGGATTTTGCTGCGGAGCGTCGAAAGGTACGGATGGGTTTGGAGCTGTCCTCTCGGGCCCTGTTTGCTTCTGTCTCTTCTATTTTCACAGTATGCTCGAAGCGACCGTCTGCAGATGATAATAAAAAGGTGCCGATGAGGTCACGTCGATCACCTTCGCTGACACCGGCCATTGGCTGATGGAGCAGCGACCTGCGGAAACAAAAGCCGCATTGAGCAAATTTTCTAGCAATTGATTTTCATCGCGAAAACCTGAAGGAATAGAACTTATTGAATTAAATCTCTAAAACTTTTCAGGCTGAAGCTGCTAATATCGACCTTGCTTGTACTGTCGATGATTTGCTCCGCAAGTGCCTCCCCGATCGGCGCCGAGTGTTTGAATCCAGGGCCTAAACAAGGCGACGCAATGATGGTGCGATCGTTGTCCGGATAAACGTCGATGACGACGTTCGAATCGGGCGGCGTCGCATAAAGGACGGGACGCAAGGCATCAAAGCAGACCTCACTCCATTGCGTGCTGCTCGTTTGCCGCAACCTCGGAAGCTTTGCGCTGCGCGTGAACCTGACCACAAACTCGGGCGAGCTGAACAGCCGGAAAGAAACTGGAGTGGCGCCGCAATTTTTTTTTTCGTCGCTCATACGTTAGGCAATGTGAGGCTGATGGCGCAACGGCTGGCCAAATCAACGTTTGACGGACCTTATAAACAATTTATTCACACCGGCTTGTGGATAATCTAGCATCCGACAAAACCGACGCGCTGATTTTTTTCTTCTCCTTGTGCTAACGCTGGTGTACTGTTCTTTTTACACACTTAAACTGTAACTGTTCGTCAACCTGTTCGAAACACCTCGTGCTTCGTTTACAAGGAGAAAAATCATGGGCTTGATTTGTCGGCGCTGCGACCGGATTACAAAACAGAGACTCTATCACGTCACCACCGAGGACGCAGGCGTTGTTTTGCTTAATATGCTTGTATGCTCTTCATGTGCGCGACTGGCGATGAAGTTGGGACTTCCCACCGTGCAAATGGGTTCGGCGAAAAGAGCCGAAAAGATAAAGCGTCCGTCGGTAATGACGGACCTGAAGCAACGATCTATTCAGCCTTGACCGTCGAATCTCTGCACTGTCAAAGGGACTCAACGTTTCACGCAAGTGATCAATGATTCTTTGTACGGCTCATGGTTCCATTGTTGATCTTGTCGCCTGTCGAGGTCCCTCAGGTTTAATCAGCTCCAGGCTTCACACTTTTGCCTTTTTCGTTTGGTCTTTGGGTCTCCGCAGGACCTCGTGTGCGATGACGCATCGTCAGTGAAGGTGAGTGAGTAGAGTTAGGCCGGCGAGTGGGACAAGTTGATGCAGCAACTGTTTGTCAGACGAAATAAGTCAACGCATGCCTGACCTGCACAGCTCTCGCTCACACACTCTTGTAAATGTATACCAAAGCGGCGCATGGATGCCGCTGATGGCGGGGTCGATTACAT
>JBEVIO010000118.1:0-3399 GCA_040510635.1 Binatia bacterium
CCGGCATGGTTCCGGGCAAAGACGTGCAGGTAACTCACTTGCAAGGCATGCCCGATATCATCACCGCATTAACCCAGGGACGGATCGACGCCGCCGTCGTCTCCGCGCCGACGACGTTGAAGCTGCGCCAAGCCGGGTTTAAAGAGCTCGTCGATGTCGCCGCACGAAACGTGCCGATGATACACGCCGGGCTCGCGACGACAAGGGATTTTATCAAGAACAATCCTGAAAAAGTTCGCCGCTACGTGCAAGCGTACATCGAAGGCACCAAGATCGCGCGCACCGACCCGGAGACAGCCAAACAGATAATCGGCAAGTATACCAAGACCGACAACAAAGAAGACTTGGACGAAACGTACAACACCTACGCCAAGGTTTGGGAGCAAGCGCCCTACGTTTCCGTCGCCGGCATGCAGACGCTGCTCAATTTTGCCGTCAACCCGTCCGGCAAAACCGCGAAACCGGAACAGTTCATCGACAACTCGTTCGTCACCGAGTTGGAAAAGTCCGGCTTTATTGAAAAGCTCTACAAACCGTAAGTAGAACAAATTCCTATCACGTTGATCGCTGCGACTAGTGCGTCAATATCATTCTGAGCAACGCGAAGGATTTATTGCGCTCGGAAGGAATATTCCCTGTGGATTTCGGCTTTACCCAAGGGCAACAAAAGCTAATTGATCGAGTCAATCAACTGGTGCAAGAGCGCATCGCACCCCGGGCCGCTCAGTACGATCAATCCTTCGAAGCGCCGATTGAGGACGTTCAAGATCTCCATCGCGAAGGCTGGCTATTGGCAAATCTCGATAAGCGACGCGGCGGTCTCGGCTACGGTTTACACGGCGATGATCCATTGTCCTTTTTTCTCCTCGACGAACATCTGGCCTACGGTAATCCTTCGACGGCGCACTGTTTTCAGGTGCACAACAACGCGCTGATGATGATCGACGCCATAGCCACCGACGTGCAAATCCAACGCTGGATCGAGCCGACGGTCAAACACGGCGCATTGATTCCCGGCGCCGGCGCTGAACCGCACGGGAGCGCGCCGACGACGGCAAAGCGAGTCAAAGGCGGCTACCTAGTCAGCGGCACAAAGCACTACGCCACCAACGCAAGCGTGGCCGAGTGGCTCTGGATCGGCCGCGTCGCGTCGGACTCTCATCCAGCGCCGATCATGCTCATGATGCCCAGAGACACACCAGGCTTAAAAATCGATACGGACGCCTGGCGGCCGACTGGTATGCGCGCGTGCGTGAGCCCGTGGCTCCATTTGCAGGACTGTTTTGTCCCCGAAGAGAATCTACTCGGCAACCCGGGACAATTTCTCGGCGAAAATTGGATGGGAAAAATCAACTTCGCCTTCACGGCAAACTATCTCGGCTCGGCACGGGCGATGTATGACTGGGCTTTGAATTACACGCGCGAGCGCGGTGGCGGCAAAGATTCCTACCGCCAGCTCCGTTTCGGCGAGCTAAAGAGCATGATCGATGCGTCGCGCTTGATTCTCTACAACGCCGTTCGAATGTTTAAACAAGATCCCGATGCAGCGATGGTTGCCGCCCACGAAGCAAAATGGCTGGCCAAGGAAACCTTGGAGAAAGTCATGTGGAGCGCGGCGGAAAGCTGCGGCTCGACCGCTCTGTTCGTCAAACATCCGCTGCAACGTTTTTACCGGGACATGCATCTGCACATGATGCACGGCCGGCACGACATCGCCGCGCAAATCGTCGGCGCCGCCGAGCTCGGCGAGTCCTACGACGTCAATCGAACGCACTAGAGAAGGATAAAGGCGAAGGGATAAAGGATAAAATCCGGATTCCAAAGACTTATTCTTTCGCCTTTATCCTTCAGCCTTTATTTTATTTTCCCGCTTCCAACTCTTTCATCGCCTGGCGCGCGAAGGAAAAGTCTCGGACTTCATCCAGTGGCCGCTTTTTTTCGCCGACGCGCGCAATGATCGTTTCGATTTCCGCATCGGTCATTGTGCCGTCTTTGCTCAGGGTTTTGAGCTCGCCGTCGTAAGAATGCTCGGCGATGTCGAGCGGCTGGGGCAACCATTTGATCAGAGTTTGAATCGTCTCTTGGCGGTTGTCGAGAATATACAGATGGGATCGCAGCAGCGCCTTGAGCGTGCGCCTGACCACCTGCGGATTTTCCTTGATGAGACGATCGGAAGTGAGCATACCGGCGGAGGGCAAGCCCACTTCGGGCGGGCCGGCCAACGCCGGATAACCCATTTTTTTGAGCATTAAATCGTGCGGCGGCGCGACACAGATCGCTTCCACCGCGCCGCTGATCAGCGCTTGCATGCGCACTGGCCCGTCGCCGATTGCCACGGCCTGAAGGAGATTTGGATTGAAGCCTTTCGCCTGGAGCATCTCTTCGGCAACCAACTGGTCCGTGCCTTTGATGGTTGCCACGCCGATGCGTTTGCCTTTGAGCTGTTGCACATCTTTGATGTCGGGACGAACCATCACGTAGTACGGACCTTTTTTGAGATGAATGAAAACGAGCTTCATCGGAAAGCCCTGCAGCACGCCGCGAAAGGTGCTGGTGAACGGCGTGGCGAACGACACATCGCCGTTGACCACCGCCGTCGCGCCGAGGCGCGGGTTCATCTGAATGATCTCGACTTCCAAACCTTCGGCTTTGAAGTACCCCTTCTGCAGCGCCGTATATTGCGGCATCGCCGAGCTGCTGCGGCTCGCGTAAGCGATCCGCACTTTTTGCGGCGCCTCGGCGCTGAAAATCGGCGCCGCGATGCCGAGCACGAAAGCAACAGGAAACAACAACGACAGAAAGACGATAGCGCGGTTACTCGCCGACATAAGGCTCCGTCCTTTCACTGCACGCCCAATTCTTTTTGCACTTCTTTCAAAAGCGTGTAATCCACCAATCGCTCGGGCGGAAAGTCGACGTTCTTGCCCACCGCCGTGCCAAGCGTCTCTATCATGACCTTCAACCCCTTATCCGTCGCCAGTCCATTTTCGCTCATGGCCGGCAGCAGCGAAGTATAAACCTTATCCGCCACGACATCTTGCAGCTTATAATCTTTGGCGATGAACCGCACCGTCTCGGCGCGATTTTTGAGCGTGAACCGCAAACCGCGCAGCGTGCCGCGCAAAAGTTTCTTGATCAGCTCTCGCTTGTTCTTGAGCGTGGCGTCGGAAACTGTAAAGCCGCTTTGCGGAAATTCCAAAAAGTCCCCGACGTACGCCAGCACGCGCAACCCCATCTGCTCTGCGTACACGTTGAACGGCGGCGACAAAGTCGTGGCGTCGAGAGAACCGGCCTTAAGCCCTTGGAGCCGGGTGGCCGTCGATCCGGCGACGATTCTCTTCATGTCTTTATCCGGATCCAGCTTGCCGCTCGCCGCATAGATCTTCATCGACAGGTCGG
>JBEVIO010000119.1:0-9998 GCA_040510635.1 Binatia bacterium
CCCGGGAAAATCGACAAACTTCAAATCCACGATCTCGACCTTGTTCTTCTTCGCCATCTCTAGGGCGTCTTTCACTGACATGGAGTTGCTCCTCTCTTTGTAGTGGTGAAAATTTTTAAACTCACTTTTGTTAGCATATTCTTGCGCAGACAACTACTTTGATGACGCAGCAAACTATTCATAGGCGCGTTCGTTGTGTTGACTCAAATCTAAGCCCATTCGTTCTTCGTCATCAGCGATTCTAAGTCCCATTATCGCCTTCACGATGGAAAGGAGGATGTAGGTCCCAACGAAAGCCAAAATCAAGGTAACGACAACGGAAACGAACTGAATCCAAAGCTGCCCGGGGTTGCCGAAAAATAAACCGTCGTTGCCGGCCGCGTTAATCGCTTTCGAAGCGAAAAGACCGGTGGCAAGCGCTCCCCAGGTGCCGCCGACGCCATGCACTCCGACCACGTCCAATGAATCGTCATAGCCGAGTTTGGGTTTCAAACTACAGGCGATTGAACAGAGCACGCCACCGCCGATACCGATCCAAATGGCAGAGATGGGGCCGACGAAGCCTGACCCGGGAGTGATCGCTACGAGACCGGCTACCGCGCCGCTCGCGGCACCTAAGACCGTCGGCTTATCGCGAAGAAGCCAATCCATGGCGAGCCAAGAAAGCGCTGCGGCCGCAGTAGCGAGATGCGTCGATACAAACGCCGAAGTCGCTAAGCCATCGGCGGCCAGAGCGCTGCCGGCGTTGAAACCAAACCATCCGACCCAAAGCAGACCCGCGCCGATCACGCTGAACGGCAGATTATGTGGCGGCATCGCCTCTTGGCCGTAGCCAATCCGTTTGCCAAACATGATGGCGGCGACAAGCGCCGACGCTCCCGAACTGATGTGGACGACGGTGCCGCCGGCGAAATCCAATGTGCCTATCTCGCGCAGCAAACCCTTGACTCCCCAAACCCAATGGGCGAGCGGATCGTAGATAAACGTGGCCCAAAGAATAATGAAAACAAGAAACGAGCTGAACTTGACGCGCTCAGCGAACGCGCCGGTAATCAACGCTGGCGTGATGATGGCAAACATCATCTGATAAATCATGAAAGCAGCGTGCGGGATAGTGGCGGCGTAGTCGGCATTCGGCTCAGGCCCGACCCCGCGCAGACCAAACCATTCCGAGCCTCCGAGCCATCCGCCGCCGATGTCCGGCGCAAATGCCAGGCTGTAGCCCCACAAGACCCATTGGATGGTGATGACAGCGACAATAATAAAGCTATGCATGATGGTGCCTAGAACATTTTTCCGCCGAACCAAGCCACCATAAAAAAGAAACAGGCCAGGGATTGTCATCATCAAAACCAGCGCAGAAGACGTGAGCATCCACGCCGTATCACCTTTGTCGATTTTGGCCTGAGGCGTGGCAGCGGAAGGCGCTGGAGCTTGCGGCGCGCTGGGGCCTGTGACGGATGGGGCGGTTGGGGAGGTTTGCGGGGTGTCCTGCGCGGAAGTTAGGAGCGGCGTGGTTAAACAAACCAATAATGCTATAAAAATTACCCGCCATTCTATACATCGATAGCTCACAATCGACCCTCCTTTTTGTGCGTAATACTTGAGCAATTGAATGGAATTGAAAGTGATTTTGGATGCTTAAAGCAACGGTTATGCCATCAACGCGATCATTGAAATACTTCTTTTTTCAATTAGTTGAATCGAACGTGGTGGGTTGTGATGAAGCTCATGCCGCCCTATAAATAGGCAATCGCTTAATTTATAGGCAAAGACAAATGAGGATTTACTGAAACGGTAAGAAAAATGCGCTGAACGGAGCAACGACGGATGGCGTGCGGAAAACTCGCGAAACGATCAAGGAACGCTCGTTATCTCATCGGGGAGTGCAAAGTGAATGTTTTCTTCGCTGAAGCCGAGATGGCTAATCTCAGCGCCCTCTTGCTGAAAAAACTCTGCTGCCTGCTCAACCAGGCGCTCCGGCACCGACGCGCCAGAGGTGATGCCAACCCGCTTGATGCCCACCAGCCAGGCGCGATCGATCGCGCGACAATCGTCGATCAAGTAAGCGGCTTTGCCGTGGCTCTTGGCGACCTTACATAGCTGATTGGAATTTTCGCTATTGCGCGAGCCGATCACTAAAACCAGGTCAACTTCTTTGCTCAGTTCTTTGACGGCGTCTTGGCGGTTCTGCGTCGCATAGCAGATATCTTGTTTAGCGGCGGTGATGAGCTTGGGAAATCTTTCTCTTAGAGTATCGATGATTTCACGCGTATCATCCACGCTCAAAGTAGTCTGGGTCAATGCGACAACCTTTTCGGGGTCGGGAATATCGACCTTTCTGGCTTCGTCAACATTGGCAACAATCCGGATATGTCGCGGCGCTTCGCCCCTCGTGCCGACTATCTCGTCATGCTTTTCATGGCCCACGAGAATGATCCAGTAGCCTTGCGCGGCAAATTTGCGGACCTCGCGATGAACTTTTTCCACCCGAGGACCGGTGGCGTCGATGAAGACTTGCAGATTTTTTTTCTTGGCTTGCTCCCATACGGCCGGAGCAATTCCATGTGCGCTAAAAATAAGCTTTGCCCCGTCAGGCACTTCATCGACAGATTGAACGAAGCGAACACCACGATCGGTAAATTCGCGGACCACGTGCAAGTTGTGGACGATTTCATGAAACACGTAGAGAGGCGGGCCATGACGCTGGAGCGCCCTTTCGACAGTCTCGATGGCCATCTCGACGCCGGCACAAAAGCCGCGCGGCGTCGCCAATATTACTTTTTCAATTGCCATACTTTCCAAAGCAAGTTTGGAGGAATCAGCCCAGGGTGTCAACCGGCAGCGAGCGGCCGTCGATCTCGTTGCTTTCTAGTGAGACTCGTCACATAGCGCAAGAATTTTCTTAGCTGCCATCTCAGCACCATTCAACGGCACCGCCGGCCAATGTTGATGTTTGTTCAGCAGTCGGGCGATGCTCGGCGCGATATCGCCAAAAAGCAAATCATCCTGCCTAATGAACTCGGCCGTCGCCAAGTCACTTAAAGCCTGAACCAAATGCGGATATTCGCGAAACTCACCGCGGTCCGTGTAGAGTATTGATGTTTGATGGGCGAGGACATCGGCGACGATACCATAGCCCGGTTTTGTGATGACCACGTCGACGGCGCGAACCAGGTCTTGGTAACGCCGCTGCGCGTCGGGTAGGATCAACAAATTGCTGTCAAGCCGTTGCGCTTCGCCGTCCGTTGCAACGAAATAATATTCGCGAAGCTGCTTCAGTTTCTCCCATGGCAAGCGCTTGAGTCCGAGGCCGCCAAAACTCAAAAGAATACTCGGCAGAGAATCCGGCAGACCGAATTTGGCCTTGGCCTGCCGTTTGTTCAGTGGCGAAATGCGGGCGACCCAGGGAATCGACGCCTGTGCCGGAAAAATTTCCAGATTGCCGGGATAGGGTAGAGTCAAAGCCACTGTCGCTTTACGATAAAAACATTCCATTTCCTCGATCAGCGGAAGAAATACCGGATAGGCTTCAAGATATGCGCGATAGATCCAACTCCAAGTGAAATTTGTCAACGCAATTGATGGAATATTGGCGCGCGCCGCGATCTCGAAGGCGATCGGCGGAATATCTCCGACGATCAGACAAATGCCATGTTTTTTTATGAATGCGACCTCCTCCTTTATTAGAAGCGGGATTTTCGCGTGTAAAGCGCGACAGGCACCGAGCGTTTCCTTGAGATCCATCTCCAGACTATCTCTTTGCAATATGCCCACGTCAGTCGCTTGCGAGGAATAAACAACCCGCGCGGCTTGACCGTGAAACAGCCGTTGTGGCGCCGTGGTTCGAACGAAGATTTTTAAATCCGGTGCCGCGTGCAGCAGGGCTTGGATGACGAGATTGGAGCGCACGGCGTGGCCGTAGCCGTGTCCCGTAATGTAATAAGCAATTGAACTCAAGGCGACTTTAGATATATGAAGTTAGAAATTCCATGCTCGGTAGGCCGCGCCAGGGACATCGGAAACAAACGATTGGCCAGCGGCGATTTATTAGGAGAGATAAGTATGACAGGGACGATAAAAAAAATCATCAGGCAAAAAGGCTTCGGTTTCATCACTCCTGACGATGGCACCGAAGACGTCTTTTTTCATCGCGGCAGCCTTGCGCCGCGCGCTCAGATCGAAGACTTAAACGAAGGCGACTCGGTGCAGTTTCAAGTCAGAAAAGGGGACAAAGGCCCGGTCGCGCTCGATGTGAAGATTCGTTAAGTGCGGCGCGAGTTTCACGGATTTCATCAAAGCTCGCCTTTTCAACAACCACTTTGGCGCCTTGAAAATATTTTTCGCCGATCTATCTGCCGGTAGAATCCAGCATGAAGAAGTGAAAAATCGATCTATCGCCCAGCCAATTCCTCGGTAAATAGCGAAGGCTCAACAACGTGGAAAGTCGGCATACCTCCGTCACTCGCTTTTTCCGCGAACAACGCGTGCTTCTGGCATCTCTGCTCCTATTCGGTTTGTTTCTCGTCGAGCTCGCCTTGCTCCATCGATTCAAAGCCTTACGATCTGATGGTTTACGACTGGATGCAGGAATATCGCTCTTGCGCTCTCGATCGCGTCGCGTCATTTCTGAAATATTGGACAACCAAGCCGTACCTCACTGTGGCGCTGGTATTGTTTGTGGCCGGCTGGCTCGCGTACCGCCGTCGCTGGCGCGAACTTAGCGGTTTCGGCGTCATCACGATCGGCGGCGCATTGTTAAGTGAATGGGTCAAAGAGTTCGTGTCACGGCCGAGGCCGAGCGCGTTATCCTTTATCTATCGACTATGGCAACAGTTTTCCCAGTGGTCACGTCACCAGCGCGGCGACGATTTTTGGCGCCGGTTATTATTTTCTTGGTAAACCCTGCGGCGGCCAATGGTGGCGCCGCCACCTCGCGATCGTCGGCGTCGTCGGCATGGTTTCAGTGATCGCCTTTCAACGGGTCTACTTCACCCATCACTGGCTTTCCGATGTCGTAGGCGGAGCGCTGCTCGGTACCGGCTGGTTGTTTTTTGCCATCGATCGTTTTTCTCGCGGTGCAAATTGGCGGTCAATCATCGCCGGGTCGTACTATTCGCCGGCGCCTTTCTCGCTCTCCGACTGCTCCCTTTGTTCCGGGTCAACGACCCAACGCCCATGGCTTGGCGCGGCGATCCGGCAGGCCTCGTGGATCTCTCCGCCTATGCGCCCAATACGATTGAGCGACGATACCGCAGGCTGCGCTTGGGGCGAGCGCCTCAAGGATCTGGCATTTCTTCAAGCCGACGACGACCGTCGATCTGCCATTGGCGCGGAGCGGCGAATACTATTTGATGTTTGCTGCGCGACCGCGCGTAGCGCTCGAAAGTGCAGGCTGTCGAAAAATCGACCTGGTGCTCGTGACCGCCCGATTAAAACTCTGGTTCTGTACAACGGTTGGCGCGATTATCGAATCGCTTTGGAGCGCGACTGGATGACTTCTGGAAACAATCGCTTGACCGTCAATCTTGCTTCGGGCAAAAGAGACTCGGTCCTTTTTACGGGCTCTCGCAGTCTATGGGCGCCAAACCAACCGTAACCGCGAATAGTCTCAGCCAAATCCATCGCAACGAATTTGCGCAGCGAACTCACATTTTCGCCGGAATGGAATTTTCTGAGTTCAGAAAGATTTCGCCGAGCTTAGTTTAGGAAGACCCCGGTTCGTGCTAGCTTAACGATAGCTTCCGAAGCTTCCGAAAAGGCATCATTCAATGACAGCTGCCCATAGCAATCGCTTAATTCACGAAACCAGCCCCTATTTGCTTCAGCACGCGCATAATCCCGTCGATTGGCATCCCTGGGGCAACGAAGCATTTCAAAAAGCAAAACGCGAGAACAAACCGGTTCTCTTGAGTATCGGTTACTCGGCCTGTCACTGGTGCCATGTCATGGAGCGTGAGTCGTTTGAGAACGAACAAATCGCGGCCCTGATGAATGACCTGTTCATCAGCATTAAGGTCGACCGTGAGGAACGTCCCGATTTGGACGAGATTTATATGAACGCGGTGCAGCTGCTCACGGGCCGCGGTGGCTGGCCGATGACAATGTTTTTGACGCCTGACGGCAAGCCTTTTTACGGCGGCACCTATTTTCCGCCGGAAGATCGACAGGGCATGCCGGGATTTCCGAAAATCCTGCTCGGCGTATCCCAAGCTTATCGAGAACGCTCGGCGGACGTCGAAAAGAGCGTTGGCGAAATTCTCGCCGCTCTTCAACGCATGTCCGAGACACATCAGAGCGACAAAGATTTCTCCCCGGACATCATCGCTGCAAGTTGTGAAAAGATTTCCCGCGCTTATGACTCCGACAACGGCGGCTTGGGCCAAGCACCAAAATTTCCCAATGCCGGCGTGTACGAGTTATTCTTGCGGAATTTTTATCACTCGAAAAATGAACGCTATCTGGAAATGATCGTTCACACGCTCACCAAAATGGCCCAAGGCGGCATCTATGATCATCTCGGCGGCGGCTTTCATCGCTATTCGGTGGACGCGAAATGGCTGGTGCCCCATTTTGAAAAAATGCTCTATGACAATGCCCAACTTCTCGGCATCTATGGGCACGCGTACGCGATCACCGGCGAAACCCTTTTTAAATCGGTAGTTGAGGAAACCGCGCACTATCTGCTGCGCGAGATGCTTCAGGCCGAAGGCGGTTTTTACTCGACTCAAGATGCCGATAGCGAGGGCGAGGAAGGTAAATTCTTCGTTTGGACTCCCGATGAAATTAGCCGACTGCTCGGCACAGAGGCCGGTGAAGTTTTCTGCCGCATCTACGATGTCAGTGACCAGGGAAATTTCGAAGAAAAAAATATCCTGCATCCGATCTTGACCATCGAGCAGGCGTCTAAATATTTCGGGAAAGAAAAATCGGTGATCGAAACGCTCGTCGCCGAAGCAAAAACTAAGCTTTTCACCGAGCGGGAAAAGCGGATCAAACCGTTTCGCGATGAAAAAATCATTACGGCTTGGAACGGTCTGGCGCTTTCAGGGCTCGCGGCGGCGATCAAGATCTCTGGTGAGGCGGCGTTGATCACGGCAGTGACTCAAACCATCGAGTTTATCTTCGACAAGATGTTTCGCGACGGCTTTTTACTGCATACCTACAAAGACGGGCAAGCAAAGCTACTCGGCTATTTGGACGACTATGCCTTCCTGGCGGTGGGTCTGCTGGATATTTACGAGACACTACTGGATCGAGCGTTTCTGGACCGCGCACTTCAGCTCAATGAGATCATGTTGCGCGAATTCTGGGATGAGGAGGAGGGAGGTTTTTTCTATACCGGTAAGTCGCAGGAGCAACTTATTAGCCGAACAAAACCGATCTTTGACGCGTCAATCCCTTCGGGCAACGCGATGGCTACGCAGTTGCTGCTCCGCCTGCACCACATCACCGGCCAGAACGATTATCGCGGCCGCGCCGAAAAGGTCCTGCGCTCTTACTATGATGTGATGGAAAACCAGCCTTTTGGTTTTGCGCACATGCTCTGTGCGGTCGATCAGCACCTTAATCCGCCCAAAGAGATCGTCGTCGTTGGCAACATTGATGATCCGCGGACAAGAGACCTTTTGGCTGAAGTCCACCGGATTTATTTACCAAACAAAGTGTTGCAACTTGTCGGCGCCGAGCAGGCGCTCGAAGATATTTCGCCGCTTCTGCGCGGAAAAACTCAGGTGAACGGCCAACCCACCGCCTATCTCTGTCAGAATTTTACTTGTTCCGCACCCGCAACGAATCCCGCCGAGCTCAAATCGCTATTGCAAAGCTAGAGGCTCACGTGATTAGAAAATAGGCCAAGTAATTCTCCCACAGACATTCTACGCACCGGCCGTGCTGCTTTTTGTAATCGATTGAATAATCCGCTCGAGATCCGGCAAGGTGTAATATTCAATCTCGATCTTGCCCTTGCTCGTGCGCGCCTTGGGAATCAGCCGGACGCGCGTGCCTAGAGCGCGCTGTAACTCTTCGACGATTGATTTTAGATCAGGATCGATGAGGGAAACTTGGCGTCGTCGTTTGCGCCCGATAAGCAGAAGGCGGACCATTTTCTCTGTTTCGCGCGTCGAAAGTCCCTTGGCGATGACTTCGCGGCTCGCCGAAATAATCAAGGCTTCGGTGTGTAGGCCGAGCAAAGCGCGGGCTTGGCCGGCGGGCAGATTACCCGCGACAACTTCTTGCTGCACTTCGGCAGGCAACGACAGCATCCTCAGCGAATTGGCAATGGCCGGGCGGCTCTTGCCGACTCTCTCGGCCATTTCTTCCTGGCTCCAATGAAACTCTTCCTGCAAGCGCCGGTAACCGTTGGCTTCTTCGATGGCATTCAGGTCTTCCCGTTGGAGATTTTCCACCAGAGCCAGTTGCAAGGCTTCGTGATCGCTGGCTTCGCGGATAACCACCGGCACTCGGCTCAAGCCGGCTTTCATCGCAGCACGCCAGCGCCGTTCGCCGGCAATCAACTCAAAGCCGTCGTCCTTAGGGCGGACAACCAGGGGTTGGATAATACCCTGATTGCGAATCGAACTGGCCAGCTCTTCGATCTTTGCCTCATCGAAACTGCGCCGCGGCTGAAATGGGCTCGCTGTGATTCGATCGACAGCAATTTCCGGCGGCGCCTGTTCCGCTCGCGATTCCGTCTTAAGCTCGGCGCTCGGTATCAGAGCGCTGAGGCCTCTACCCAAGCCCTTTTTCTGCACTGCCATTGTGTTCTCCACGGTTAATCAACTCCTTGGCTAGATCACGATAATCCTGGGCTCCGGTAGAGCCGGGGTCATATAAACAAATCGGCTTGCCGTAGCTGGGGCATTCGCTCAGGCGCACGTTGCGGCGAACGATCGTGCGAAAGAGTTTGTCGGGGAAATGCGCGCGAATTTCTTCGACTACCTGATGCGATAAACGATTGCGACCGTCGAACATCGTAATGACGATACCACCGAGTCGCAGCGCCGGATTGAAACTCTTTTGCACCAAGCTCAAGGTTTCAAGAATAGAGCTTAGACCTTCGAGAGCGTAATATTCGCTTTGAATCGGAATCAACAACAGGTCCGCCGCGCTCAACGCATTGAGCGTCAGCAGGCCTAAAGACGGCGGACAGTCGAGAAAGACATAGTCATAGTGAGATGCGAGGGCCGCAAGCGCATCTTTCAATCGATACTCCCGGCGCTCGGCACTAACCAACTCAACTTCGGCCCCCACCAAATCCTTGCTCGCTGGAATCAGGAGTAGCTGGGGCAGCTCGGTCTGACGCAAAACTTCACCGATGAAACGAGAGCCATCGAGCACATGGTAAAGACTCGACGTCAGCGCGGATCGATCGACCCCGAGGCCGTTGGTGCTGTTGCCTTGGGGATCGATATCCACCAACAGCGTCCTTTTCGACTCGAGCGCTAACGATGCGGCCAGGTTGATGGCTGTTGTGGTTTTCCCAACACCGCCTTTCTGGTTCGCAATTGCAATCACGTATCCCACAATATTCTCTTTATATTTCAATTAGTTATAAAAATAGTCCGCTATCAAAGATTTACCACAAACGGAACCGAATTAAAAGAAAATTATTCCGTTTCACGTGAAACTGAGGAACTTACGAAAACTAATTAAGCGCGGGATGCGCTTCTCTTCTTCACGTAAAAAGAAAGGAGCGAGATTGCGGCTGGTGTTATACCTGGAATTCGTGATGCCTGACCGATAGACTGAGGCCTCACCCTGGACAATTTCTCACAGACCTCGCGTGAAAGCCCACTGATCTTGGAATAGTCAATATGAAGTGGCAATTGCGCGTTTTCCATTTTTTTAAATCGCTCGACGATATCGAGCTGCCGACTCACATAGCCTTCATACTTCAATTGGATTTCAGCCTGAGCGTCCACATCCTGAGAATAACGCGGCACATCTGGGTGTAGCATTCTGATCTGCGCAAGCGATATCTCCGGGCGCCGCAAGAT
>JBEVIO010000120.1:0-6578 GCA_040510635.1 Binatia bacterium
CTGAGTCGCTTTAAAATTTTCTAACAGCCGCGCGTATCCGCAATTTCTTTAAAAAACCCCAGACATTGATACTCGAATAAATACACCCGAAAGCGCAACACAAAAGCGGCGCGCATCTGGCGCGATACCTCGAGCGTCTGGATGCGCTGGCCGAGCGACCGCTGCAGCGGATCGGCTTGAGCGCGACGCAAAAACCGATCGAGGAAATCGCCCGCTTGCTGATCGGAGCGCGCCATATTTCAACGAGCGGTGCGCTCGACTGCGCCATTGTCGATGTCGGTCATCAGCGCGCGATGGAGCTTCATATTGAGGTGCCCGATGAAGAGCTGGGACCGATTATCCGCCAAGATATCTGGGCCGCGGTCTACGATAAGCTCGTGGCGCAAATTCAGACGCACCGTACGACGCTGATTTTTGTCAACACGCGCCGTTTGGTCGAACGCGTGGCGCACCAGTTGACGGAGCGTTTGGGCGAGGGCAAAGTCGGCGCGCATCACGGCAGTCTTTCGCGCAAGACTCGACTTGAGGTCGAAGAGAAACTCAAATCCGGCCAATATTCGGTTGTTGTCGCCACGGCCTCGCTGGAGCTCGGCATCGACATCGGCCATGTCGACGCGGTCTGCCATATCGGCTCACCGAGAAATCTCGCGGTCCTGCTGCAGCGGGTCGGCCGCTCGGGGCATTGGCTCGGCGCGATTCCCAAAGGCATTCTCTTTCCTTTGACCCGCGACGATCTGTTGCAATCGGTCGCGGCGATTCGCGCTGTACGACAGGGGCAGTTGGACAAGCTCAGCGTGGTCAAGAAACCGCTCGACGTTTTGGCCCAGCAAATGGTCGCGACCGTGGCGAGTTTGGAATCACCCACCAAGGGCATAAAGGACACAAATCAGCGCCGAGAAGAGGCGGGAGTCAGTGAAGAAGCGTTGTGGCGACTGGTTCGCTCGGCTTACCCATACAAGGATCTCGCCAAAGAAGAGTACGAACAGGTCCTAGAAATGCTCAGCGAAGGTGTGGAAACCCGGCGCAGCCGGAGGAGCGCCTATATTCACCGCGATCGTATCAACGGCATGCTGCGGGCCCGCCGCGGCGCGCGCTTGACCGCGATCACCAATGGCGGCGCGATTCCCGATACCGCAGACTACGACGTCATCGAGTTTCCGAGCGAAACCTTCGTTGGCAAAGTGCACGAGGACTTCGCCATCGAAAGTCTCGGGGGCGATATTTTTCTGCTCGGTAACCGTTCCTGGCGCATCCGCCGCGTGGGCTCGGGCAAAGTTTATGTCGAAGACGCCCAAGGGCTGCCGCCGACGATTCCGTTCTGGATGGGCGAAGCGCCGGGGCGAACGCTGGAATTATCCAAGGCGGTTGCCGATTTGCGCGAGGCTGTCGCAACCAAGCTGGCGGACCGAGCCGGAGCGGCGCAATGGCTGATCGAAGAAGTTTCCATGCCGCCGAGCGCCGCCGAGCAAATCGTCCATTACGTCGGCGAAACCGTGGCGACTCTCGGCACGGTGCCGTCGCAGGAAAAAATCATCGCCGAGCGTTTTTTCGACGAGGCCGGCGGCATGCAGTTGATTCTTCATTCACCTTGGGGCGGGCGCATCAACCGGGCCTGGGGTTTGGCGCTGCGCAAGCGTTTTTGTGTGAGTTTCAACCGCGAGCTGCAAGCGGCGGCGACCGACGATGGAATTTGCATTTCTCTGGTCGAACAGCACTCGTTTCCGTTGAGCGATGTTTTTTTGATGCTCAAACCGGCGATGCTCGAAGAGAATCTGACTCAAGCCGCGCTCGTCTCGCCGATGTTCGACAACCGCTGGCGTTGGAACGCAACTCGCGCTCTGGCGATCCAGCGTCACAGCGGTGGCCGCAAAGTGCCGGTGGCGCTCCAGCGCATGCGCGCCGAAGATCTTTTGGCGGCGGTCTTCCCCGAACAAGTGATGTGCCAGGACAATCGCACCGGACCGGTGGAGCTTCCCGATCATCCGCTGGTCAAAGAAACTATCGGCGATTGTCTGCACGAAGCTATGGACATGAACGGTTTGGCGCAGATCCTCGGGCGCATCGAGAGCGGCGCGATCGAAACGCTCGCCATCGATACGCCGGCGCCTTCGCCGATGGCCCATGAGATTCTCAACGCCAATCCTTACGCATTCTTGGACGACGCGCCGCTGGAAGAACGGCGCGCGCGGGCGGTATCGCTGCGCCGTGTCGATCCGTGGCTGGGCCGCGAATTTGGCCGGCTCGATCAAGCGGCGATCGATGAAGTGCGCAAACAGGCATGGCCCGAAGCGCGCACCCCGGACGAATTACACGATCTCTTGCTCGGCGTTGGGTTATTGCCCGTCGAACGGCGGCCCGATTGGCAGGTATTAGCCGACGAGTTGATTAACAACCGCCGCGCCACCGTTGCTGTCTGGCACGACGAAGATAGCGAGCGGCGCGCTTATATCGCCGCGGAGCGCGGCGACTTGATTCGGCTGGCGATGGACGGGGTGTCTTTCAATCCTCCGGTGGAACTGCCACTTGGTTTTAGCGAAAACGTCACCTCGGTGGAGGAAGCGTTTAGAAAAATCGCCCAGGGTTGGCTCGAAGTCAGCGGGCCGATTACGGATAGAAAACTCGCGGCGAGCTTGGGGCTGCCGTTGAACAAGATCGAAGCGGCATTGATCGCATTGGAAAGCGCCGGTGTCGCGATGCGCGGTGAATTTACGGCCGAAGGTAGCGCCAACGGCGGCGTTGAGTGGTGCGACCGGGTGCTATTGGCTCGGATTCATCGTTTGACCTTGGGCCGCATGCGCAGAGAAATCGAGCCCGTGTCTGCGGCGGACTTCATGAAGTTCTTACTCGCTTGGCAACATGTCGCTCCGGGAATGCAATTGCGCGGCCGAGACGGCGTGCTGCGCGTGATCGAGCAATTGCAGGGGCTCGAACTGCCGGCTCCCGCATGGGAGCAGCATATTTTGCCGGCTCGGGTCGATCGCTACGATCCCGCCGACCTCGAACACCTTTGTCTCGCGGGCGTGATCACGTGGGGGCGGTTACGAAGCGGGGCAAGCGCAGTGGAGGATAGCGCGCGGCCGCCCCCGGCACCGCGGCGCGCTAGACGGCTCTTGGCGCCGGGGCGTAACGCGCCGATCTCGTTTTTGTTGCGTGAGGATCTGGATTCGTTTTTGGAGCCGATGGTGCAGCGTCTCGAGGACATTACGACGCTGTCGCCGATGGCGTTGGAAGTCGCTCGTTTTCTCGAGCGCCACGGTGCCTCGTTTCTCGATGATATCGCGCGCGGCACCGGTCTCTTGAAGGTCAAGGTCGAAGAGGCTTTGTGGCAACTGGTTGCGCATGGCCGCGCCACCGGCGATGGGATTGCCGGGCTCCGAGTTCTTCTGACGCCGGCGCACAAACGGGTCGAACGGCGCCGTACGCTGCGGATCATCTCGGGCGGGAAAAGCCCGGAGCGATCCATGCCAGTGGGCCGCTGGTCGTTGTGGCGCAATCACAGCGCGGATGAGCGGAGCAACGACGAAGCGCGATCGGAGCGGCGGGCGCGGCAACTGTTGCAGCGTTACGGCGTGGTCTTTCGCGATTTACTCGCGCGCGAACAGATGTCGCCGTCCTGGCGCAGCTTACTCGGCGTCTATCGGCGTTTGGAGGCGCGGGGCGAAATTCGCGGCGGGCGCTTTATCGACGGATTCGTCGGCGAGCAGTTCGCGTTGCCGCAAGCGGTCGATACGCTGCGCGCAGGGAGACGCAACGAGGCCGGGCAGGGATCTGTGATTGTTTCGGCGGCCGATCCGTTAAACTTGATCGGCATACTGAGTCCCGGCGCGCGGCTCTCGCCTTATTCGAATCAGGCCATTGCCTATGACAACGGGATTGCCATTGGTTCAGGCTTGCTGGGCGAGCTGTGCAGTCAGTTGCAGCACGCCTCGGCGCCGCAGCCCGGTTAGACGATGGGTTTTGAGAAAAAGCTCGGGCTAAAAATGAGCTCGGACTAAAAGAATTCGGCTCAAATAACCGCGCGTGGAAAACCGCAAACCTTATGGCAATCGGTTTTGCGGATCAGGGATGAAATCTAGGGTCGCGCCTGACCGTTTATCTGTTTTAATGTTGGCGCGCTTAGAACCTCTTTTAAAACCCGGATTTCAACGATATCTTCTTGTAACCGAGTCAGACCTTCTTTGGCGCGATGGATTTCCCCGAGCATGGAATCAAGTTCACCGATGCTGATCGATTCCAGCGCCTGGCGAATCTTGTGGTTCATGCCAAACAAATTCTGCATGCCGCCTTTATCGGAAATCTTGTTGTCCAAATCGATATATACGCGAGTTACGCCTTCCATTTGGCTCTTCACGTCCTCCACGGGTTTTCCTCCTTGTGTGCTTGCCACAAATGTTGGGTTGATGTACCTACCACAAATCATGTTTGTGATTCGAAAACAAGCACGGAGGGATTCTAAGTAATATTTTATCGCAAAACATGAAGGTTAGTGTAAGAGTTGGAGTGTTGTTGTATTTTCATCGGGTCGATCATTGAGGTAATTTCACATGAGCGAAATCCGCAGCGTCGGTATTCCCAGTCCGCGCGTTGAAGGCGAACAAAAAGTCGGCGGTGACGCGGTCTACGCCATCGATGTCGTGTTGCCCGACATGCTCTGGGCGAAAGTTTTGCGCAGTCCGATCGCCCATGGCCGAATAAGAAAAATCGCCGCCGCCAAAGCGCTTGCGTTGCCGGGCGTGCGCGCCATCGTCGCCGGCGCGGATCTCGCCGGCGCCAAGATCGGTAAAAAGATCGTCGACATGCCGCTCCTCGCCGACGGCGTGGTACGCTACGTCGGTGAAAAAATCGCCGCGGTTGCGGCGGAGAGCGAAGCGATCGCCGAAGCCGCCCTTGATTTGATCGAAGTCGAGTATGAAGATTTACCGATTATCACCGATGCACTGGAGGCGATGGCGCCGGGCGCCCCCCTGTTGCATCCGAACGTCGCCGAATACAAAGGACTGCTTCATAAAATCGAGACGCCGAGCAATGTTTTTGTCGCGCTCCATTGGAAAAAGGGCGAGGTGCAAGAGGGTTTTCGCCAATCCGACGTCGTCATCGAGAATACTTTTACCGTTTCCGCCGTCCACCAGGCCTACATCGAGCCGCACTCGTCGCTGGTGCGGCTGAATCCTGACGGCACAGCGGACATCTGGTCGTCGAACAAAAGTCCGTTCGCGCTGCGCGATCAGGTCGGCAACGCCTTGCAAGTCGCGCCGGCGAATCTGATCGTCCATCCTTGTTACGTCGGCGGCGACTTCGGCGGCAAGGGCGACGGCAACGACGTCGCGCTTTGCTATGCCTTGGCGAAAAAAAGCGGCCGGCCGGTCAAGCTCGTTGTCGATTACACCGAGGAGTTGACCGCGGGCAATCCTCGTCACGGCGCCGTCATCCAGGTGAAGACCGGCGTCAAAAAGAACGGAATCTTGATCGCGCAACACGTGCAATTCATTTTCGACAGCGGCGCCTATGGCGCTTACCGGCCGCAGGGCTTTTTAGTTGGCGCTCACGATGCGCCGGGGCCGTATCGGGTGCCCAATTGTTTGGTCGAAGAAAAATACGTTTACACGAACAAGATGCCGTGCGGTTACATGCGCGCGCCGGGTCATCTGCAGGCGATGTTTGCGTGCGAGAGCCAGACCGATCTGATCGCTCGTCAACTGAAGATCGATCCGATCGAGTTTCGCCGCATGAATTTGATGCACGACGGCGACGCCGCGCCGCTCGGGGAGGTGATCCCGCATGTGAAAGCCACCGAAACCTTGCTGAAGGCGCTCGATGAGTCGGGGTATCGCCGCGACAAGAAAAAAAATATCGGCCGCGGTTGCGCGATCGCGGACTGGGTTTCCAAAGGCGGCGAATCTTACGCTTTTGTCAAGCTCGATGAGGAAGGCGCCGTGACGCTTTCCTCCGCGGTAACCGACACGGGCCCCGGCGTCTTTACTATGATGCGCCAGGTCGTCGGCGAAGAGCTCAAGGTGCCGCTCGATGCGATCCGGGTCGAGATGTTGGACTCGTCAAAAGTCATCAAAGATACCGGCGTGCGCGGCAGCAGCAGTACGCGCGTGCATGGCAACTCGGCATTGGACGCGGCACAGAAACTGCGCGACGCGATTCTCGACGTCGCCGCGCGTGTGATGGACGCCAAGCCGGATGAATTGATATTGTACGACGGCGGCGTCACTCATAGCCGGGTCGAGCGGCGCATGACCTATGGCGAGATCGCGCGCGCCAACGGCGAACCTTTGACGGCCGAGGGTCATTATCTGAATATGGCCGACGGGCCGGAAGCTTCGCTAGTGGCGCAGGTCGCCGAAGTCGAAGTGGACGAGGAGACCGGCGCAGTGCGCGTGAAGAAACTAACCACAGCGCACAACACCGGCACGATCTTAAATCCCTCGACCCATCAAGGTCAGATTGACGGCGCGGTCGTTATGGGATTTGGCTACGGGCTGATCGAAAATCTCGCCTACGACGAGAGCGGCAAAGTCCTGGCGGCCAATTTGGGCGAGTACAAAATTCCCAACATCCAGGATATTCCC
>JBEVIO010000121.1:0-5087 GCA_040510635.1 Binatia bacterium
AGCTCGAGTTTTCGCCTTTGCTCATGCGGAGCGATGCGGTTGCCAATGATAGACGAAGCAAAACCGCATTGAGAACTCAGACCGAGTCGGTCTTTGGAAATATACCGACTCGCTTCGACAATTCGTCGTGACAATAATTCAACGGCTTCGAGATCCGCTTTCTTCGTCGTTACCAGCCCTAAGACGACGAATTTGTCATCCGGGACATCCTGCAAGGGTTCGAAGGAGCCGGAGCGAGCGTCGTCATACTCCAGTAGCAATCGCTGGGCACTGACGCGACGAAACAAACCGCGGCTGATCGCTTCGTAGCCGCCTTTGGACAGCCACCGACTGCCCTGGTTACCGCGTCAAACGTGAAACCCGAACGTGACCTCGTGAAAGCCCGTCATCACAGCATTATCCAGCTCGATACCCGAGGAAAGCCACTTGTCGAAGCTCCAGCCGAGCCCTTCGTAGTAACTGCGAGTACTGGGATCGAGTAATAAGCCGTAATGCGGGGCGTCGATCTGAATATAGGTCGCGCCGAGGCGGACAAGCTCGGTAACTTCCTCGCGCAGAATCGCGACAATGTCATTCAGGAAATCATCGAGCGTCGGATAGGCATCTCGGGAATACTTCGGCGACCAGAAGTTCGCCCATAAGCCGGGACTCGGAAGCGTGATCTTAGGAATTCGATTCGTTTTGTTCTGCAGGTAAGAAAATTCAGCCGCCGAGAGAGAACGAAGGCGCTTGAGCTTCGCGATCGCGCCGAGGCGACGGGGTCGGCGTTTCTTTTGCACGCCCTGCTCGTCATACCACTCTCCCCAAAGAAAAGCGTCGAGGTCAAACTCGCCAAGCCCAGCGACCGCCGCGGTCATTTGGCTCTGAAACGACTGCCGACGCATCTCGCCATCGGTGATGATCTCCAGGCCGGCGCTCTCTTGCAGCGAGACAGCTTCATCGACGGCGCCGTCTTCTATTTCTTTGAATTGTGTCGCAGTGATCGTTCCGATCGCAAGGTCTTTCTGCGCTGCGAGAAGGTTTGCCGGTCGAAGCAAGCTACCGATCACATCGGCATGAGCGGTTATCACGATTTTACGCAGGCCAACAAGAAACTCCGGGTCGATCGGCGCGCGTGCAACCCGAAGCGAGTGAATTGTTACAGTGCCGGCGCGTACAAGTTATCCGGCAAACTGCGGATGTAGTCGATGGTTTCTTTGAGCGAGATCACGTCGGCGTATTTCATCGCCATGTCGAACAAGTTGATCTTGTGCGACGCTTGGCCGCGGTCGAAAACGCATTCTTCGACCACGGAAACTTTCATATTATACGAAAATGCGTCGATGACACTGGCGCGCACGCAGCCGCTGGTGGTGGTGCCGGTGACGATCAGGCTGTCGGCATGGACTTCGTTCAGCATGCTCATGAGCGGCGTGCCGAAAAAAGCGCTGGGCTTTTGTTTGTGTACGACAATATCACCCGCCTGGGGCGCGATCTCTTGGACAATTTGATTGGCTTTCTCCCATTGCGCGGTCATATCTTCCGTGGTTCGGTTGCTCTTGGCCGCCCAACCGCCAACCAAAACCGTACTGTTGGCGCGATTCTCCTCGGCGGTGGTATAAAACGTCGGCAGATGTTTTTTACGCGCTGCGGCGAGCAACTCGCGGATGTGATAAACCCCGTCCCATCCTTCCTCGCCGCAACTCGTGCGGAAACGTTTGACCGACTCGAGAATCGGCTCGGGCTTGTCGCCGGTAAAATTGTAATTGACATCGATGATCAGCAGCGCCGGGCGCTGACCGAAACCGGCTTTCTTGCCAAACCCTGAGAGCGCAAAGACCTCTTTATCGCGTGAAGTGAGAATATCGTCCCAGCTCGACATACGCTGCTCCTTTGTTGGGTTTGTACTTCCGGATGTTCATAACAAACCGCCGACGATGTCAAGGCGATGGTTGCGCCTATGCATTGACGCTGGTTCGATCAATACTCTATAAACGACAACATGCGTACAAAAAAGTTTCGCGCGAAGGTTTTTTTCGGTGCCGTTCTGATGATCGCAAACGGGTGCGGCTCGTCTGTCGCGGTCTGGACGGATGGCGAAGTACCGTTTGTCCGCTCAACGCCGGAGGTCATCGATCAAATGCTCGCCCTGGCGCGGGTGAAACAGAGCGATCTTCTTTATGATATTGGCAGCGGCGACGGCGCGATCGTTATCCGGGCCGCGAAGAAGTACGGCGTCAAGGGCGTCGGTATCGAAATCGATCAAGGCCTGGTAACGAAGGCGCGCGACAATGCGTTTCGGGAAAATGTCCAGGATCTTGTGGAATTTCGCGCCCAGGATGCCTTCGCGGCTGATGTATCAGCGGCGACGGTGGTGACCCTGTATATGCTGCCGGATTTTAACGCCAAGCTCCGGCCGATACTCGATCGCCAGCTAAAACCTGGAACTCGAGTTGTCTCGCATGATTACGAAATTCCCGGCTGGGTACCCGATAAGGTGGAAATGGTAAAGGGCGACTTTATCCACGATCATAAAGTATTGCTGTTCGAGATCCGCTAAAAAAGCGGGTGCAATCAAAATCCCGCTAACTTATAAAAGCGCGCCGGATTGGTTTCCAAAATTTTTGTTTTGGCGGCCTCGCTGATATCTTTTCTTTCGCGCAATGTCTTTTCCGCAAAACGCTCCCGGTCGCCGTGCGGCATATCGGAGCCGAACAAGATTTGTCCGTCGCCCACCAGCTCGATGACTTGCGGCAAGAGTACGTCTTCGATTTCCGCGCTGAAATAAAGATTGCCCTTTTTGATGTATTCCATCGGCTCGATTTTCTGGATCGGCGCGGTGCGCGAGACGACATTGACGAGATTTTTTCCCGAGTGCTGAAACCGATGATGCAGTCTTTCGAGGATGAAATGTACCCACAAACAGCCGGCTTCGAGGTAGACCACGCGCAGGCTCGGGAAACGGTCGAATATGCCGCCGCTCATCATCGACACCAAACCCATGAGCACCGGCATGGAAAACGCGATGACGCCGGAAGGGTAAATGTGTGTGTACAAATTATTAATCGACGGGCAAGCCCAGCCGACGTGAACCGCGAGGGGTAAGTCCGCTTCCGTCACCGCTTCGTAAAGCGGCAGCAGGCTCGGATCGTCGAGCAAACGATCTCCGGCGGTGCCTAAAATCATCATGCCCACCGCGCCCAATTTCTTCGCTTCTCTCACTTGACGCACCGCCGCCGGGATATCGTCGAGATTGACGACGCCTACCCATTTGAGCCGCTCTTGCCCCGATAGAACATCGCCGAGCCAACGATTGTAGTCGTCGCACATGGCGGTTACGTAATCCGGATTGCAGCTCAGCGGATAGGCGAGAAAGAGCGTCGGATACAGAACCTGGAGCCAGATGTTTTCTTCGTCCATGATCTGCAATCGCTCTTTTAGGTTCGTGAGCTCCATGCTGCCGAGAGTGTCGGGTTTGCGCTGCGCATGGCGCACCGGTTTACCTTGATAGCTAGTCGGTGTGCCGAGATTGTTGCAGCCGCGGCCGACGCGGCGCGGGAAAAGCTGCTCGTCGATCATCCAATAGGCAAGACCGTCCTCCGTGCCGGGGACCACTTGGGGGCGTTGCGCGCGGAAGGCAGGAGCAAAATATTGATCACTGAAGGTTATTGGATTTTCTTCGACATGACCGTCGGCATCGATAACGCGCACTTTGGCATCCTCCGTTCAAATTAGCTGGTTCGATTGTTACAAGCTTCGTAACGGCGATTCAACCGGGAGGTTTGCGCAAAAAGACTTGGCAGAGATCGAAGTTCCTTCAGCGATACAAAGCGTCGATGAAGCCGCTCGATTGCAATTGCCGCACGAAGGAATCATCAAAGAATTTTCTTGGCTCGCTGTCTTTCGCCTTGGGAATTCTCGCGGCGAGATCGTCCAAAACCGACCTCATCGCTTCGACGGTCGTGAGTGGGACTTTGAGCATGTATTTCTGCACGTCGACGTCGTACGATTCGGCCAGCGCCGCCGGATTCGCCGTCCGTAAATACTTACCCATCACTTGGAGCGCAAAAGTCTTGTCTCGTTTGGCGCGCGCGATCGCTTCGGTTTGCGCCGTTACGTAACGGCGCACTAGATCGGCATCCTCGCGGATCAAGCGGCCGCGCGTGGTGATACCGGTGAACGCATAAGGAATTCCCAGCGCGGCGACATCGAGCAATGCATGATGGCCGAGCTTCAGCGCTTGGGTAATCGCGGGATAGGAAAGGATTCCCGCTTGAATGCGATTGCCCTGCAGCGCCGCGACCATGGATTCCATGCCGCCGACCTGGACGATAGAGACGTCTTTTTCGGGCACGAGGCCGAAATGGCGCAGCGCCAGGCGCGCTCCGACATCGATCGAAGTGCCGAAGCGCGTGATGCCCAAGGTCCGGCCCTTCAACTGTTCCGCCTTTTCGATTTCCGGCCGAGCAATCAGTTGCTGCACGAGAGATTCCAACGTCGTACCAACGACCATGACATCGGCGCCGCCGAGCGCTGCGCTCGCGGTGGTGCCGCCAGAGATCTGCAAGAACTGAACTTCGCCGGCGATCAAAGCGTTCATGCCTTCAACGCCGGTGGGCGTGGCAATCACTTCCACATCCAGGCCATGTTTGTTGAAGATGCCAGCTTCGCGCGCGATCCAGGGCGGACACATCGATGAAGAGAGCGAAGTAAAAGCCATGCGCACTTTGCGCAACGGCGGAGACTCAGCGGCGTAGGCGCCAGGCAGCACTGGACCTAAGACGCTGAGAAAAATAGTGAACAAAACGAAAGGACGAATCTTCATTTTATCGCTGGCAAAAATTGTTTGGCGGCTTCTCGCGCCACTTTTGCTTGGCTTCACGGTGACAAGCTTCTCCGCCGTAACTTAGTCGAATATCTTTTCGCTGACAAACCGATGCGGCAAAGAATAGCAGATGAGGAGCAAGATTGAGCGGCCTTACTCGAAAGCTCAAAAACGGCAAGCCTTCTCAGGGCTCAGGCCGCGGGAGGAATAGCGATCTTTTGTCCGATATAAATGTAATCGGGGTCGACGATAACTTTCCGGTTAGCTTCGTAAATCTTCGGCC
>JBEVIO010000122.1:0-3567 GCA_040510635.1 Binatia bacterium
GAGCGAGCCGGCCGGTAAAGGCACGGGCAAGGTTAAGGACACAGTTTCGGTCGCCGATCGCGAAGCTTTGCGCAAGGCGGTCGAGTCTTGGACCGGCAAGAAAAAAGCCCGCGACTATGTGGCGGTGCAGGCGTACATCAATCCGTCGGCGGAAAACACGGCGAAACTTCAGACGCTTCGCGCGTCGATCCAGCAGCGCCTGAATGGGGCGACGACACTCGGCTTCGGCCCGCGGTTTCTTCATTCCACCGGACAGCTGCACAAGGGCGGGCCGAACTCGGTGATGGTGTTACAGATTGTCGATCAACCGACCGATAACTTAGCCGTGCCGGAAACCAACTATACTTTTGACGCCCTGATCCAGGCGCAGGCGCTGGGCGACTTCACGGCGCTGAAGCAGCGGCGTCGACGCGTGCTCAGAATCGATATCGGCAGTGACAGTGCGCAAGGTCTGAATATATTGGCTGAGGCTTTGAGTCTCTAATGGGTTCTCCACGGCAGGAGAAACGCTAATGGAACTCGGAATAATCGGGCTTGGCCGAATGGGTGCCAACATGACCGAACGGCTCGTCCTCGGCGGCCATCGGCTGATCACTTTTGACCGCAGTCCCGAGGCGATTCAAAGGGTTGTCGATAAGGGCGCGCTCGGCGCGCACTCGCTCGCCGACTTCGTCAAACAGCTTTCATTGCCGCGCGCCATCTGGCTGATGGTGCCCTCGGGAGATCCGGTGGATCAAACCATCGAACAGCTGTTGCCGAATCTTTCCAAAGGCGACATTCTCATCGACGGCGGCAACTCCAAATACAAAGATTCCATCCGGCGCGCGGAAAAGCTCAAGCCGCACGGCATGCACTTCGTCGACGCCGGCACCAGCGGCGGCATTTGGGGATTGAAAAACGGCTACTGCCTGATGGTCGGCGGCGAAAAGGAAATTGTCGATCATCTGGAACCCATTTTTGAAACCTTGGCGCCGCCGGACGGCTACCTGCACGTGGGTCCCGTGGGCGCCGGCCATTTCGTCAAGATGATTCATAACGGCATCGAGTACGGTATGCTGCAAGCGTACGGCGAAGGTTTCGAGCTGCTCAAAGCTGCGCAGTTTAAACTCGATCTCGGCAAAATCTCCCACCTGTGGAATCAAGGCAGCGTGGTGCGTTCCTGGCTATTGGAACTGGCGGAGAGCGCATTTCAGCAGGATCCCCAGCTTGCGTCTATCAAAGGCTACGTCGAAGATTCCGGTGAGGGCCGTTGGACGGTTGAAGAAGCGATTGAAAAAAGCGTGCCCGTACCGGTGCTGATGCTTTCCCTTTTTGCTCGCTTTGCGTCGCGCCAAGAAGACTCGTTCTCCGCCAAAGTGATCGCCGCGCTGCGCAACGAATTCGGCGGGCATGCGGTTAAGAAAGGATAATTGCTCATGGCCAGCGATCCGCACGAATATCTGGGAGACGGACTTGGCTCTGCAAAGAAGCCGCATGCCTGCGTGCTGGTGATTTTCGGCGCGTCGGGCGATCTTACCCAACGCAAGCTCATTCCTGCGCTTTATAATCTCGCGCTCGAGAAGCGCCTACCCGAGCGCTTCGCCGTGGTCGGTTACGCGCGCAGCGATATGAGCGATGAATCGTTCCGCGACAAAATGCGCGAAGCGGTCAAAGAGTTTTCGCGCACCGGGCTGAAGGATGACGTCTGGCAGCAGTTCGCCAACACGCTTTACTACGTGCGCGGCGGCTACGAGGATCATGAGGGTTTTCAGAAACTAAAAGAGTTCATCGAAGGGTTCGACCGTGGCAGCCGGGTGCTGCCGGCGCGGGTTTTCTACCTCGCTACGCCGCCGGACGCCTATGAAAAATTGATCGAATGCATTGCCGGCGCAGGCCTGGCACCTAAGGAAACCGACGGCGAGCCGCGCGCCCGGGTGGTGATTGAGAAGCCGTTCGGCACCGACTTGCAAACCGCGCGCGAGCTCAATCGCCGCATTCACGAATTCTTGGAAGAGCGGCAAATTTACCGGATCGATCACTACCTCGGCAAAGAAACCGTGCAGAACATCATGGTGCTGCGTTTCGCCAACGCGGTGTTCGAGCCGATCTGGAACCGGCGCTACGTCGACCACGTGCAAATTACCGCGGCGGAGACTGTCGGCGTGGAAAACCGCGGCGGCTATTACGAGCAAGCCGGCGTGGTGCGCGACATGTTTCAAAACCATTTGCTGCAGCTCCTCTGCATGACGGCGATGGAGCCGCCGGTGGGTCTCGATGCCGACTCGGTGCGTGATGAGAAAGGTAAGCTGTTAAAATCGGTTCGTCCGGTGGCGTCGGAGGAAGTCGCGGCGGCGGCGGTGCGCGGCCAGTACGGGCCCGGCAAGCTAGACGGTCAGGAAGCGGTTGGTTATCGACAAGAACCCGGCGTCGCTAAAAATTCAACGACTGTGACCTATGCGGCGATCCGCTTCTTCATTGATAACTGGCGCTGGGAAGGCGTGCCGTTTTATCTGCGCTCGGGCAAGCATCTGCCCAAGCGCGTCTCCGAAATCGCCATCCAGTTTAAGCGCCCGCCTCTGCTGCTGTTCAAATCCCACGCCGTCGAAGACGTCAATCCCAATGTTCTGGTCATACGCATTCAACCCGACGAGGGCGTCTCTTTGACCTTTGAAGTCAAGCCGCCCGGACATGACATGATTATCAGACCGCTGAGCCTCGATTTTAATTACGAGGAAGCATTCGGTAACAGCCCGCCGGAAGCTTACGAAGCGCTCCTCGAGGACTGCGTCGAGGGCGATTCGACGTTGTTCACGCGCCATGATTGGGTGGAGTTGGCCTGGGCGCTCGTCGACCCGATCATTCAGGTGTGGAATCTGAGCAAGCCGAGAAATTTTCCAAACTACGAAGCCGGTTCCTGGGGTCCGAAAGAAGCCGATGAATTCATGGCACGCGAAGGCCGGCGCTGGCGCCGGCCGTAGAGGCAAAAAAAAATTCGAACTCACCACGAAGGTCACGAAGGGTTCGGATATTGTTGGTTCCTGGCTTCGTGCTCTTCGTGCCCGTCGTGGTCAAAAGTGAACCATGGCTCATAGAAACCTCGTTCTCGCCGGCGATATCGGCGGCACCAAAACCAATCTCGCGCTGTTTTCCGTGCACGGCGACAAGCTGCGCGCCGAGTCCCAGCGCAATTTTCAGAGCAAGCGTTACTCCGGTTTGATCCCGGTTGTGCAGGAATTTCTCGCCGGCGGCGATCATGCGATCGATGCCGCGTGCTTCGGCATTGCCGGTCCGGTTGTCGACGGCAAAGTCAAAACGCCCAACCTCCCCTGGATGATCAACGCAACAGAATTGCGCCGGACGGTAAAGCTCGACTGCGTCGACCTTCTCAACGACCTTGAAGCCGCAGCCTATGGTATCTTCACGCTTGAGAACGATGAATTTTTCACGCTGAACGAAGGGGTCATGCGCCAAGCAGGAAATAAAGCGCTGATCGCCGCCGGTACCGGCTTGGGACAAGCAATCTTGTATGATGACGGGCACCATTTTCATCCCTTGGCATCCGAAGGCGGCCACGCCGATTTCGCGCCG
>JBEVIO010000123.1:0-3416 GCA_040510635.1 Binatia bacterium
GAGCGGCGTATTGGTTCGTTCGCTCACCCAGGCGAGAAACGTTCCGATCACGAAAGTCAGGCTGCAGGTGCCGAGAGCGTAGTAAACGGACTTGAGAAGTAGAAGATAGAATTCCTTATCGAAATAAGCCTTGACGTAATTCTGAATCGTGTAAGTCGCCCCCGGTTCACCAATGGGAGCGCTCCGGATGCTACCGTAAAGCAGCATCACGAGAGGAATCCCGGCGAGGTAGAGAACGAAAGCGGTACAGCCGACTAGAATCAGGGATTGGGAATTGAAACGACTGCTCATGTCCAACCCTGTCGGGGAATCTCAGTTATTGATGTTACGGACCACTTGATCTTGGAGCATGGTCTTTTTGACCTCTTCTTCAATCAAAGTCCAAAGCCGATCTTCGTATTGTAAGAATTTCGGATCGCGCTTGATGGAAAGATCGCGCGGGCGCGGCAGATCGATTTTGATCATCTCTTTTACTTTTCCAGGACGCGCGCCAAACACGATTACGCGATCGGCGAGATAAATCGCCTCGTTGATTTGATGCGTGATGAAAAGCACGGTCTTGCCCGACTCGCGCCAGATGCGCAGCAATTCCGACTGCATGATTTCACGCGTTTGCGCGTCAAGAGCGGCAAATGGCTCGTCCATGATCAGGATTTTGGGATCGACGGTGAGCGCGCGCGCCAAATTGCAGCGCTGCTGCATACCGCCGGAGAGCTCGTGCGGATAGTGATCTTCGAATCCCTGCAAGCCGACCAGTTTGATGAATGTTTTGGCGCGATCTTGGCCCTCTCCGTTGTCGAGACCTTGGCACTCCAGACCAAAAATCACGTTCTTCGCCACGGTGCGCCACGGCATGAGGCAGGAATCCTGAAACACCATCCCGCGATCCGTGCCTGGGCCGGTCACGGGCACACCGTCAATGTCGATGTGGCCCGCGGTCGGCTTGAGCAAACCGTCGCAGAGATTAATAAAGGTGGTTTTGCCGCAACCGCTGGGCCCGACGATGCTGACGAACTCGCCCTCTTCGACCTGCAGGTTGATATTATCCAGGGCCAAGAGTCTGCCGCCCGTGCGCGGCTGATAGTACTCATGCCGTAATCCAACCGCCTGTAGTTTAGTCTGTGCCACAATGCCTCCTTAAAAAAATAATATATTGACGTAGGGTGGACGATGTAAATTTTGCCTAAACCCTGCTTGAGGATTCTCTAGACCCTCAAATCGCATGACTCCTTATCATTTTCATGCGTTTTTGCAAGCGTGAATGCGCCTTCGTTGACAACCCTAATGGGATCGGATAGGGTTCCGCAATTGCATAAACTTTTGCATACAAAAAATCGATCTATGTCTGACTCGCTCAAGCGATCTAAAACTAAAACGCGCGCCATTGAAAATCTTTCAGCTCGCGTCTACAACCAGATAAAAAATTTGATTCTTTGCAATGAGATCATGCCGGGACAGAAGCTGCATCATCAGCAGCTCAGCGAGCGTCTCGGCGTCAGTCGCACGCCGGTACGCGAAGCATTGACGAGACTTGTTCAGGAAGGATACGTCTCCTTTCTACCGAATCGCGGTTTTACCTGCAAAGAAATTAGAATGCAAGAGGCCGAAGAGCTCTATGAGCTCCGCGAAGCGCTGGAAGCCTTCGCTGTGGAAAAGGCGATCGCGAATCTCACCGATGCCGCGCTCGTTCGCTTGCGAGCGAAGATGAATTCCTACGGGCGCGACGTGCAAAACCGCTTCACCCGAGAGCGGCTGATGTTCGATCAGGAGGTGCATTTGACGATCGCGGAGCTCGCCGGCAATGAAACTTTGATGAGCACGCTGAACCACGTGTTCGAGCGCATTGTGCTCAAGCGCCGGACCGACGGCCTGTACGATCCGGCGCGCGGGCTGGCCGCGCACCAGGAACATTTACTGGTGCTCGAGGCGATCGAACGCCGCGATGCCGACGAAGCTGTCGCCGTTCTGCGCCGCCACATTCAAGCCGGCAAAAAAAACGTCATGACCGATCTCCAACAGCGGCAAGCGATTCGCGGACTCCGAGTTATTGAAGCAAACAATAAGAAAAACAAATAGAAAGGAAGAAAAATGGCTGCAGATTTAGTTATCAAAAATGGTTGGGTGGTCACACCCGAGGCAACTTTTAAAGGCGGCGTGGCGATCAGCAACGAAGTGATCGTCGCGATCGGTGCCGACGACTCGCTGCCTCAAGGCAAGCAAGAGGTCGACGTCAAAGGCAAGCATATATTGCCGGGTCTGTTTGACGGCCACGTGCACTTCAGAGAACCAGGCATGACCCACAAAGAGGATTTCAACACGGGTTCGACCGCGGCGGTCTGCGGCGGAATTACCACCGTCGTCGACATGCCGAATACCGTACCGCCAACGGCTGACGCCGAGCAGGTGAAGGTCAAGAAAGAGCTTGGCGAAGCCAAATCGCTGGTCGACTTCGGCATCACCGGCGTCGTCGTACAAACCAACACCAAAGATATTTTGCCGATGGCCGCCGCCGGCGCGATCGGTTACAAAATTTTCTTCGGTGAAACCATCGGCAATCTACCCTTTCCCGATGACGGCATGTGCGTGGAGGCGTTCGATTACATCGCGCAATCGAAGCTGCCGCTGGGCATTCACGCGGAAAATCGCCAGATCATGGCGTACTGCACCAACAAGCTCAAGCAGGAGAATAAGAACGAAGCGCGCTATTGGGAAGCGTCTCGTCCCGACATCTGCGAGGCGGAGTCGGTGCATCACGCGCTCTTCTTCGCCGAGACTTTCGGCACCAAGCTGCACGTTTTCCACATGAGCTCGAAGCAAGCCGCTTACATGGTGCGCGACGCCAAGGCGCGCGGCTTGAGAGTCACCGCTGAAACCGGCCCGCACTATCTGCTGCGCGAACCGAACGACATGGACAAGGTCGGCTCGTTGCTCAAGATGAATCCGCCGGTTCGCACCCAAGACCACGCGGAAGTTTTATGGCAAGGTCTGCGCGAAGGCTTCGTCGACACCTTGGCGACCGATCATTCACCGCACACGCTCGATGAAAAAGGATCGGATATCTATGGCAAGCTCACCAAGCCGGCAATCTGGGATTGCATCTCCGGTTTCTGCGGCGTCGAGACCGGCGTGCCGCTGATTTTAACCGAAGTCAATAAGGGCCGACTGACGTTGAATCAATACGTCAAAGTCGCTTCGGAAAACCCGGCCAAAGTTTGGCAGGTCTATCCAAAAAAAGGCGCCATCCGGCTCGGCTCCGACGGCGACATCACTGTCGTTGACATGGATAAGGAAGGCACGATCGACGTCAATAAACTTCACAGCAAGAACAACCCGTCGCCCTGGCACGGCTGGAAGGTCAAAGGGATGCCGATCTTGACCGTCGTGCGCGGCCACGTTCAAATGAGAGACGGCGAGCC
>JBEVIO010000124.1:0-4567 GCA_040510635.1 Binatia bacterium
ACAATGCCGAGGACTTCAGCGTGCGCAACATGGCATCATTTCTCCAGGCCGCCATGGAAACCCAGGACACGTTTACATTGCTGCTCGGCACGGTGGCGGCGATCTCGCTGCTGGTCGGCGGCATCGGTGTGATGAACATCATGCTGGTGAGCGTCGTCGAGCGCACCCGCGAGATCGGCATTCGAATGGCGACCGGCGCGCGCATGCGCGACATCATGCTGCAATTTAATATCGAAGCTGCGGTGGTTTGCGCCGCCGGAGGTATCTTGGGCATCCTCGTCGGCATGATCGCCGGCCTGGTGCTGCGTTACAGCGGTATGACCGTGATCTTCTCGGTGACGCCGGCGGCACTCGCCTTCGCCTGCGCTTCTGCCACCGGCTTGGCATTCGGCTATTTGCCGGCACGCCAAGCCGCTCAGCTTGATCCAGTCGTTGCCTTAGCTTCGGAGTGAGGTGATTTATGCGTAAACATCTGGTTAGCGGCACGATGGCGCTTTCGTTAGCGTTGTCGGCTTGTAGTCTCGCACCCAATTATCAGCGGCCGAACATGGCATTGCCGCAGGGCTGGTCGAGCGTCGATGGGGTCGGTCTCGCTGCGCAACCGAGCACAACGCCTTTTTGGGAGGAGTTTGGCAGCGCGGATTTAAATCGCTTGATCGATCTTGCGCTGGCGCAAAATCTCGATCTCGAAGCGGCGCTGCACCGCATCGAGGAGGCGCGCGCCCAGGCGAAAGTCGCCGGTTCATCGCTTTTTCCGAGCGTCAGCGCCAGCAGCTCGGCGTCACGCACGTTTCAGGATTCGAAAAATACCACATCGGTGCGCGGCGGGGGCAGCCTCAGCTACGAGGTGGACCTTTGGGGCAAGAACCGTAATTTCGCTCAGTCGGCCAACTACCGAGTCGACGCCAGTCAGTTCGATCGCGAAGCTTTGCGCCTGGTCGTCACCTCCGACGTCACTGATTTTTATTCGCAGATCCTGAGTCTCAACGACCGCATCCGCATCGCCGAATTCAATCTCAAGAACGCCGAAGAAATTCTCCGCATCATCGAAGCGCGCTTTGCCCAGGGCGGCGTCTCCGGTCTCGAAGTTTCACAGCAGCGGGTCGCGGTCAATGGATTTCGCACGGCCCTCACCGCCCTCGTCGAAGCCCGCAGCACTACGGCCAATGCGCTGGCGATTCTGCTCGGCAGAGCGCCGCAAAATCTGTCTACGCCTGCGGCCGAGCTCGCATCGTTAAAAATGCCGCAAGTGAATCTCACGCCACCGGCAACCTTGTTGACCGCGCGGCCCGATATTCAAAGCGCCGAGGCCGGCTTGCGCAGCGCCAACGCCGATATCGGCGTGGCACGGGCGGCCTTTTTTCCCTCACTCACGCTGGGTGTCGATACGGCGGTCGCGGCCGGCTTCGGTGGCCCGGCAAGCGCGGCAACTTCGCTGGCGTCGAGCTTGCTGGCGCCGATATTTACCGGCGGCGCGCTTACCGGCAACCTCGAAAACGTCACGGCGCGCCAGAAAGAGCTCGCCGCGCAGTATCAGAAAACGGTGCTCGTCGCCTTCCAAGAGGTCGAAGACGCTCTGGCTGCACTGAAGAGCAACAATGAACAGGCGGCAATTTCGGTCGAGTCGGTCAAGGAATCTCAAAATGCCTACGATATCGCCAAGGCGCGTTTCGACGCCGGCGCCATCGATTATCTGAACCTGCTGGAAACTCAGCGCAGCCTATACCTACAACAAGACAGCCAGATCGCGATCAGGCAAGGCCAGTTACAGTCGTTTGTCCAACTGCGCAAAGCGCTCGGGGCGTAAATGGGGGAGAAAGTATCTATTGCGCCGCTATCAGTATTAACCGGCACATGATATTCGACAGCGCGGCGCGTAGTAGCGGCCAGTGAAACTTGTTAAGGATAAAGAAAGAGATCTGAAGCAGCCGCAGAAAGAGAAAAATCCATGAAGCTCGTATTCTTTGTCGGATTGCTGCTGTTGGCGGGATGCGCTCCACCGCCGAGCCCATACCCCGCCGGCCCTTATGACAGCAGGAGCGCGCCGCCCTCCAATGAAAGCCGATCTACCAACACCCTCAATCAGGATGCATCGGAGTGCGAACGCAAGGCGGCTCTTTCGGCCGGCGCCGGCAGCCGAGCGGAAGCTTTCAATAATTGCATGAAAGCGCGCGGACGTACGCCGAACTGATGACCCTGCGATAGTCGATGCGCTATAATCAGATAAAGAGTCCGGAGAAGCGCTGGGCGGATCGAGCAAAAGTCAAATCTAAGTTATGCCATTGGACGCCTGGGCGCCGGGCCTGGCTGGATTGAGGCAACCTAGTCAGTGCTTGTCGATCCATGTCTGTGCCATAAGCACAGCAAACTCATCCGCTTCATGTTCCGTGAAATAAGCGTGATTGAATTGATACTGATGCGAGGGAAAATCCATCTTTTGGGTCGCGGCTCCCTGATGTGTCACGGTATATTGCGGCACCCAGGCGCCATTTTTTTCGCGCTGGAAGGATTCGCCGCGGATCACATAGTCTTTGTACGAAGTATCCTGTTTCATTTTTGCCGACGCCCTACTTTGTTCAAGCCAGGTCATCACCCGGCGGCTCGCGCTATTCTCCCAGGCTGGGTAAATGACCGCGGGCTATCGGAGCACTGCCTGAATCCTTCATGAACAAATGTGTTACAAAATCGGTCGTGCCGGTTGAATGTCGGACTCCGACGGCAGACGATCGCTCTCTTGTGAGCTGTCCGGAGATTTCGCCTTTTCATTACGCCGCTCCATCTTACGCGCCGCTTTTTTCTGTTGCTTTTCCTTTCGCGCCCAAGCCTTTTGGCGCTTCTTAAAGGTTTCCATAATCTCCTCCTAGGGCTAAAGGTTTATTTAAGACACAGAGAGGCGGCACCCACCGGCGGACCATCTCTTTAAAAGCTCGGTCAAGTTTGGACCGAGGATGCGTTAGTCGGACTTTGGAATGAGAACGGTTAGTCCATGTGAGTATAGCAGAGTACCCGCGTAAAGAAAGCCCGTGCGGTTTTTGTTTGGAATCCTACTGTGTGAACCGTAACGCTGCGATTTCCTCCAGCGCTGATCGGCTTGCCAGGCACTCGCATCGCGAACTACCTGAATAAGATGAATCTATCGGGAAGTAAGGCTTGGACAGTCTTAACGCTAGGTTGTATTACTCAATCGATTGAGGCTAAGTGTTAAAGAACTACTAGACCGTTTTTTTTGATCGAGATTCTTGGCCGATTTCAAGCCGAGAGTTCCGAGAATGCCACTCGTACCGCTCGGTTGGAAATCGCTGCATTAATGCGGGAAGGAGATTATTGGACTCGATTATCATTTTTTTTGTCATCCTTCTCGGCATTGTTCTGACTGGACTCAAAGTCTTCAAAGAATACGAACGAGGAGTAGTATTTCGTTTGGGACGCCTCGTCTCCTTTCGCGGCCCCGGACTTAGCTTCATCATCCCTTTCCTTGAAAAAATGGTCCGGGTCGAATTGCGAACGCTGACGCTGAACGTCCCTCCGCAAGATGTTATTACGCGCGATAACGTATCGGTAAAGGTCGCTGCGGTAGTTTATTTTCGTGTGCTGGATCCGAATAGCGCGCTCATCCAAGTTGAAAACTATCTCTTTGCGATATCGCAGTTCGCACAAACCACCCTGCGAAACGTGTGCGGTCAATCAGAATTGGACCAGATTTTGAGTCAAAGAGAGAGGATCAACGCGCAGATTCAAGAGATCGTCGATGCACAAACCACGTCCTGGGGCATTAAAGTGAGCCTGGTCGCGATCAAGGATATAGATTTGCCACAGGATATGCAGCGGGCTATGGCAAAACAAGCTGAGGCAGAAAGGGAAAGACGCGCTAAAATCATTCACGCGGAGGGCGAGTTTCAAGCGGCGCAGAAACTCGCCGATGCGGCCGAGATCATGGCAAAACAGCCCGCAACCTTTCATCTCCGTTTTTTACAGGCGCTTTCCCAGGTCGCCGTCGAGAAAAATGAAACCATCATCGTTCCCTTGCCCATCGATCTGCTTACATCCATCTGGAAGCCGCATTGAAATGGAATCAACGGTTCATTTGCAGGAGGTGCCGCCGTTGTGCATCGACAATCGCCTAAGCAGAAGCGCGTGGTAAGTGGGCACTAGGACGACTTTTTGACGCCAACTGCTACCAACACGATGCCACCTACAAGCACTAATCCGCCCAAGACCGGCGAGATCGTACGAGTCTGCTTGGTGTCAATGGCGGCTTGAAGGCTCCTGGTGTCGACGGTCTTCTCGTCGCTTGTATCGCCGCCCCCTTGATAAGTAAAAGCGATCCCGACGTGTATTATTGGTTTAGCATTCACAAAAAAGTCCCTCTCTTTCATCAAAGCCGAAACGTCTGATCAAACTCTAGAGCGCCGATTACGATTGATCCCTATCTACAGGATGCGCTGACTCGAAAAGGGCGCTGTCTAAACAGGACGATCCTGAAAAGGAATATCGCCTGCGTGCGTAGTGCTCCCCGTGCTCTACGCAATCTGCGCCAGGTAATCGGCGAGTTTTTTTTCTTTGATGA
>JBEVIO010000125.1:0-3328 GCA_040510635.1 Binatia bacterium
AGAAAGTTTCATTTCTTGACAAGTGATTGGCGCTCCAGATAAGAGTTTTTACACCAATTGCCATATCTCTGGCATTCAAAACCCAATATCTATGCCCTACAGCACCGCCAACGGACTTAAGATTTATTACGAAGTTTCCGGCGAAGGTCTTCCTTTCGTCATGGTTCATGCCAATCCCTTCGATCATAACCTCTGGATGTACCAGATCGCGCACTTTTCCACCTACTTCAAAGTCATCGCCATCGACATTCGTGGCTACGGGCGCTCGGACAAACCTGAAACACCGTTCAGCCTAAAAGACATGGCGAATGATGTGCTCGCTGTTTGTCGCGACCAGGGCGTCAAGGAAGCGATCCTCGGCGGCGTCAGCGTCGGCTCGGGCATGGCGATTCTGTTAGGTCTCGATCACCCGGAGATTTTCAAAGCAATTATTCTCGTCGGCGGCAGCAGCGGACCGGGCGGATCGATCGAAGAACGCATCCACGGCTACACAAAAGTCGGCATCGAGAAATATCACATCCAACATCTGCGCGACTTGGTGGCGCCGGAGTTCGCCGATTCAAAATTAGGTAAATATCTGCTCAACACGTTCGTTGAACGCGACCCGTGGCTTTCGGGTGAAGCCATCGGCCAGATTTTTCGCGCCCGCGGCGGTCTCGACATGACGCCTCGGCTCGGCACGATGAAAGTGCCGACTCTGGTGGTCAACGGTGAGTACGATAATTCTCTCAAAGGCGGAAAACTGACGGCGTCGCTCATTCCTGGCGCCGTGCACAAGGTGTTACCGAAGACGGGTCACGCCTGTAACATCGAAGATCCTGCCAGTTTCGACGAGTTTGTCATTGATTTCCTGCGCGCCAACAATCTCATGCCAAAGCCGGCGAGTTGAGTCGCGTTTGCCGATTCATCGCTGCGAAGCTGACTCAGAGACGGAGGAATCGTTATGGCCGTCAATATTGAAAAGCTGAAAAGCATGACGTCGCCGAAAGGCATGGATTTTCACATCCGCAAAGTCGGTCATGTCGTCTTGCAAGTCTCGGATCTCGAACGTTCGACCGAATTTTACACGAAGGTTCTCGGCTTCAAAGTCTCGGACGTTTATCCGGATGAGATGATGCCCGGCGGCATGGTGTTTTTGCGTTGTAACACGGACCATCATTGCCTCGCTCTCGTCGGCGCCGGTGACGGCAAGAACGCGAATAGAGAATTACATCACCTCGCTTTCGAGGTGCCGACGCTCGGTGAAGTCCTGCACGCACGCGATCGCTTGCGTGAATGCGGCGCCAAGATCGACTTTGAAGGCCGCCGCCGCGCCGGCTGTCAGATTGCCGTGGAGTTTCGCGACCCGGACAATCATTCTCTAGAAATTTACTGGGGTGTCGATCAAGTCGGCAGCGACGGCCGCGTGCGGCCGTCCAACGAATGGCACGGCGTCAAATCGCTCGAAGAAGCAATTGCTCATCCTGTGCCGGGGCAGGACACGCATCTGCCGAAGTAACTCCTTGCAAGCTCACGATAATGAAATCGCGGCACGAATTGTCGCAAGACGCGCACGCCTTGAGCTAACGATCGCTTGGAATGCAGCCCACCCCATCGTCCTTGGAAGACCTTATCCGCGCATCGTCTCGCGCCCTGGTTGTCGGCGTCGGCGGCGGCGGTGACGTGGTTGGCGCCTTGGCGGCGGCGCGCTTCCTTGAGTTTTGCGGCTTGGGATTCGTCCTCGGCGGACTCTCCTGGGAACGAAACGTCTACGACCCGATACCCGGGCCACGAAAGCTTGGCGAAACACGAAACGTTCGGGTGCTGCATCCTTTCGCCTGGATGGCGAATGCCGATAGTCAAACCGATACCGGCGTTTTTTTCGCCGAATCGAGAATGGCGGCGGCGCTCGGCCAGGCGGTTTTACTGATCGACATCAACGGCGGCGCCGCCGGCGTAGTGGATGGAATTGAAATCGCGATGCAAGAACTCCAAGCGGACTTGCTGGTCGGCATCGACGTTGGCGGCGATTCCCTGGCGCAAGGTCATGAGTCCGGATTGCGCAGTCCTTTGGCAGTTTCGATAATGTTGGCTGCGTTTGCGTATTTGTCAAAACGCGGCCGCCGCACCTTTTGGGGCGTGTTTGGCTACGGCAGCGACGGCGAGTTGACCGTGGATGAAATCGAAGCGGCGCTGAGCAAACTCGCCGCTGTCAATGGCCTGCAGGGCGCATGGGCGCTCACGCCAAAAATCGCCGCCGAAATCGAGAAAGTCATCAAAACCGTGCCCACCGAAGCGAGCGCCATCCCGGTGGAATGTTTCCGCGGCGCATGGGGAACAAAGCGCATTCGCGGCGATCGGCGCACTCTCAAGCTCACGCCGCTCACCACCCTGACGTTTTTCATGTCGCCGGAAAAATTATATGAATGCCTTTCGCGCCCGGCGCAAGCCGTGCGTATGAGTTCGTCATTGGATGAAGCCAACGACGCGCTTCACGCCTTGGGAATCTATACCGAGCTCGATTTCGAGCGCGACCATTACAACGCGGCGAGGCCGCAGTGATCCGACATTTCTTCGGCCATTTGCAACGCGACGCGAAAATCTTGATGATCTCCCGCGGCGTCAGGGCCTTTGCGTTCTCCTATTTAGGCGTGATTTTCACGATTTATTTGAGTCAGCTCGGTTACTCGACGATCACCGTTGGCTTTGTCGTCACCACGGCGTATGCCAGCGCGGCTGTCTTAACCGCCGTGTGGGGCTATCTGTCGGACCGATTTGGCCGGAAAAATATTCTGATGCTTTTGGCCGTCCTCACCATCGCGTCTAACCTTATTTACATTTTTTCCAGTCATCTGATTTTCATCATCGCCGCGGTCATCATCGCCAACGTGGGCGCCGGGGGTTCGGGCGGTGGCGGCCAAGGCGGCGGCCCCATGAGTCCGGTCGAGCAGGCCCTGCTCGCAGAAAAATGCACGCCGCAGAACCGTAACGCAGTCTTCGCCGCCAATGCCTTTGTCGGCTCGATGATGGGCGCCTTAGGCGCGCTGTTGAGCGGTTTGCCGCAGCATTTACAGGAAAATTGGGGCTGGCAACCGATCGCTTCTTACAAGCCGCTCTTTGCGTTAACGATTGTTTTTAGCGCCGTGCTGATCTTTGCCTACTCGCGAATCGACGAGCATCACGTCGCTAAAAAACGAGCGAAGAAACCAATGGTGACCAAAGCCAACGCCTTCGTGCTTAAAATATCGCTGCTCGGCATGATCGATAATTTGGGCGGCGGATTGGTCAGCCCGCTGATCTCCTACTGGTTTTTTCTGCGCTACGGCGTCGAGCTCAAGTCTCTCGGCTT
>JBEVIO010000126.1:0-3672 GCA_040510635.1 Binatia bacterium
TAGAGCCGGTACACGTCTTCGAGTGCTTCGCGGTCATCTATTCGCAAATATTTGCCCATGGCGCGGATGCTCGGCTCGGGATTGTTCTTTACCGTGTAGATGCCTTCGATGATCGCGCGCAGGTATCTAGTCGCCACGTCCGGTTGGGTTTTGAGAAAAGTGCGGGTCGTGATCACTTCGAGCTGGGGGAACGGAATGTCATATTGGGTCGGATCCACCAGAATCGTGAAGCCGGCCTTTTTGCCGATGTTGAAAAATTCCGGCGTGAGAACGGTGCTGTCGATGCTGCGTTTGCTCAGTGCGGATAAGCGGGTGCTCGTGCCGCCGGTTTGAAGGATTGTAACGTCCTTGTCGGGAACCAAGCCGTAACGCTGCAAGATGAGGCGGGCGGCGAGATCCGAAGCGCTGCCGAAACGGGAAACCGCCAGGCGCTTGCCTTTCAGCTGATCGATGGTTTTGATTTCCTTTTGCGCGAGCAGCGCGTAGGGCAACCGGCTCTCGATACTAGCGATGGACACGATGTCACTGCCCGCGAGGTTGCTGCTTACGGCGACCGTGCCGCCGCCCATGGCGATCTGTGTTTCGCCAGCAGTTAGCGCTTGAACCGTCGTGACGCCGCTTTCGATCAACACGACGTCGACACTCAATCCATGCTTTTCAAAAATCTTGGCGTCTTTGGCCAGCCAATAGGCGGCCATATTCGCGGTGAGCGCGCTGTAGGAGGTTTTGAGTCGCGTCAGTTGGGCAAAGGCTGGAGCAGTAGAGTGATGGAATAATAATAGGAAGGCGAGAAGCGCGATTAAATTCAGGCGAAACCGAGCCATTGATTCCCCCGAAGCGGATCGTTAGCCAAGCAGAAACTCTATCAGCACCCGGTTGAATTCTTCAGTCTCTTCGATCTGCGGCTCATGCGCGGAGTGCATGAATCGGTGAATCTTCGAGCCTGGGACGATTTTTTGAAAGTTGACGTCCCAGTCGCGCTGATTAAGCGGGTCGTGCTCGCAGGACATGATCAATAGCGGGATATTGAGTTGTGAAAGCTGCTTGATGAATTCCTCCGTGGTCGAACGCACCTGATGCACCGGGCTGCGTAATCGCGCGGCGGATAATGCTTCCCAGGCGCCGGGGATGATAGAGGATTCGTAGCGCTCGCGGATATTTTGTTCGGTTTGCCACTTGAGATCGTGATAGAGCAGCGCGACGATCTTTTTCATGTTCTCAATCGACGGCGTGTAGTTTTCCAGGTCGGCCTGGGAGGTTGTTTTGAACACGCTGGCGTTGCCGCAGATGGTCACCATTTTCTGGACTTGAAACAGCGCCGGCTGGCGCACGACGGCACGGAGGATGACCCCGCCGCCGGCCGAGTTGCCGACGAAATACGCTTTACCGATACCCAGGGTTTCAAAAAATCGTTGCAGATGTTTGATGCGCATTCCTGCTGGGTCGGAGAAGCTATAAACTTTGTCTGTCTGGCCCCAGCCGAGGATGTCAGGAGCGATCACATGGAAACGTTTAGCGAGGGCTTCGATATTCGCGCGCCAAGTGATTTCCGCCGAAGCGCCGTACTCGCCGCCGTGCAGTAACACGAGGTCCGGGCCGCTGCCGGCTTCGAGGAAATGAGTCTTGATATCGCCGGCGACGATCGTTCGATGTTGGTATCCGGTCATGGCGCCAAATCTTTCTATAGAAATGCCACCCCGCCGTCCACGGCCAGAGTTTGGCCGGTCATGAAATCGCTCAACGGAGACGCGAGAAACAGCATGGTGCCGACCAAATCCTTGGGCAGTTGGACGCGCTTCAAAGCGCGATCGCCGACCCGGGCGCCGCGCATTTTCAAAATTTCCTCCGACGGATTATCTTCGGACAGTGTCGAGCCTGGGGCGATGGCGTTGACGTTGATGTTATCATCGCCGACCTCGCGCGCGAGCGTGCGCGTGAAGCCGATCACGCCGGCTTTCGAAGTGACGTAGTGAATCCGTCCGGCGCTGCCGTTGAGCACGGTGCCGGAAGAGATGTTGATGATCTTGCCTGACTTTTGTTGACGCATCGTCGGCAGCACGGCGCGGCAGCAGAAAAACAAGCCTTTCAGGTTGACCAGCATCATACGGTCCCATTCCGCCGGATCGATGGTGTCGATGCCGCCGCGATTCATGGGAATCGTCGCGAAGATCGCCGCGTTGTTGACCAGCACGTCGATACGTCCGAATTTATCGAGCGCTAGTTTGGCCATGTCTTGCGTCGACGTTTCGTTGGCGACGTCGGTTTTCGCCGCCAGTGCTTTGCCGTCGAACTGCTGAATGACTTCGCCGGTAACTTTTTCCGCGGCGGGGGCGTCGATGTCAGCGACGACGACTTTCGCGCCGGCTTCGGCAAAGCCATGGCAGTAGGCCCGGCCGATGCCGTGGCCGCCGCCGGTGACAATAACTACTTTTTCTTTCAATCCTTCTATCATTGCGTTCTCCCTCGGTTTGATTTGTATTCAAAATAGCCCTAGTAGTTTTAAGGTGTCAAGAAAGCCCGGGTCGGAACGGGAAGATTAGTTGTCTCGACGGTGGAATATTAATGAAGGGTGAACCCCGATTTCTTTGGCCGCGCCCACTGCGCAGTTTGCAACTTGCTATCATTGAATGCTGCCTGATTTTCGTTTTCGCGGCGCCCTCGCTTCTGCGCGCCGACACCAGTTCGACGGACACCTTGCCGATGTTCGGTCAGCCGAATATCGCGCGCTCGGAGGATCTTAAAAAAGCCGATGAGGCATTCATCCGCGATTCGACGCTACGCTATGGCAACCGGCAGGCGGGGAGCAACACGCTTGCGGCGCAGGGTTGGGCCGCGGTCCGATCGCGGCAAGTGGATCTCGCGATGCTGCGCTTCAATCAGGCGTGGCTGTTAAATCCGAAAAACTATAGCGCCTTCTGGGGATTCGGCGCGGTGCTGAGCGAAAAGGGCAAGCTCGCCGAGGCGTTGGAATATTTGGAAACAGCTCGTGAGTTGATCGAGGATCCTACTCAGCGGGTAGCGCTGCTGTGTGATCTGGGTGCGGTTCATTCGGCATACGCGGCACGGTTGCCAGCAGATAGGCAGTTGGAACGGGCTCAGCAGTTTGTTTTAGCCAATTCCCGGTTCACCGAGAGTTTGGAGAACGATCCCAAATTTGCCCCTAGTTGGCGCGAATGGGCCATGTCGCTCTACGATCAGGAGCGTTACTCCGAAGCGTGGATCAGAGTGAAAAAAGCCCGCGAGTTCCAAGCCGAACCCTTTCCGCCGGAATTTTTGAAAAAACTCTCGGCGAAGATGCCCGAGCCACAATAAAATCGTCATCATCCATCGACGCCTATTTCTGCAACTCTCGTACCTATGATCGTCGGCGCTCAGGACTACAAGAGCACCGCGGGCATCGAGCCGATAAATTTCCGCCGCTACCGTTGCGCGAGCGGCGCGCCTTGCGGTATGTAACTCGGAATCCTTCGATGGCGATGCTTCGAGTCAAATCCCTGGCGCGAATTTTGTTCCTGGCGCTGGGCCTATATTTGCCAGCGCAGGCGTGGGCCCAAGCAGATAAAGAACCTTCGCGTTTCCTCACCATCTGGGCCGGCATGCTGCCGCTCATATTGGCAGCGCCGCACGGTGGACGGCTGGCGATTCCGGGAGTCGCGCCTCGGCGCGGCCTCG
>JBEVIO010000127.1:0-3028 GCA_040510635.1 Binatia bacterium
GCGCGAAAGGCAACGCCCTCGCCGAGGGCCGCGTTCATGTGAGCTACGAAGACGTCGAGAAAGTTATTTTCCCGGCGCTGCGCCATCGGCTCATCCTCAACTTTCAAGCCGAAGCCGAGAACATCAGCGCCGACCAGGTGCTCGCCGACGTCATCAAAAAAGTGCCGCGAAATTAGCGGCGTAAAACTATTTGACCTTATTTTTGATTGGCGGGGTAGATTTCAAATAATCGGCGATCGCCAGGGCGTCTTGCTTTGTCATGTCTTTATAGCCGTAGGAAATTCCTTGAATCACTTCGTACATGAGCCCCTGCACGTTATCGAGGTCGGGCTTGGTTCCGGAGTGTAATAACTCGACCACGTCTTCGCGTTTCCATTCGCCGATGCCGGTTTCCTTGTCGGGCGTAATATTCGACACCGCTTGGCCTAGAGGTCCGGCCTTTTCGCTCGCCCCGGCCAAGTAGTAAGACTGTTTCGGCACGCCGAGGGAATTACGCGGCGTATGACAATCGCCACACAAGGAAACATGATCAACCAAGTAACGGCCGCGCTCGACGCCATTTGCTGGCGCTTGGTTCGGCGCGTTGCTGAAGCGGCCAAAGATTCTCAGAAAAATCGGCGTACCGACACTGCGCGCAAACGGCGCCCAGGTTTTTAACTCCGGCGTCGCTTTCTTGACCGGCTTTATCGTTCTCAAATAAGCGATCAGCGCTTGCAGATCCGCCGGCGCCATGCCGGAGTATTTCTCGTAAGGCATTACCGGCAAAATCCGGCTGCCGTCGCGCCGGATCCCTTTCGTCATGGCATCGTGAATTTGCTGGTCCGTCCAATCCCCCAAGCCGGTCTCTTTATCCTGAGTAATGTTGGTGCTGTAAACCGTTCCGAATGGGATCGGAAAAGCGCGCCCGCCTGCGTGCGGTGTTCCCTTCGGCACGGTATGGCAGGCGCACCCGCCGGCCAAAGCAAAAATGTATTGGCCTTTGGCGATCTGTTCCTTATTACCGGTTTGGGCGTGGGCGAAGCTTTGCAACAGCACGATCGCCCCGACAAGACTGATCGAGACGATGGTCGGTGCGCGAAGTGAATTTAAGAGCGACATGATTTAGGGCGCGGCCTCCTTGCGAGATTTTCTGTCCAACTGCTGGAGTAGGGCGTAGAAGGTTTGGTTGATCGGTGCCGCTTGGCCGGCCTGGCGCAAGACTCTGATGACGATGCCGTTGAAGGCTTCGTATTCGAGAGGCTTGTGCGCTTCCAGATCCTGCAGCATGGAAGGCTTGAACTCTCCCAAGCCGCGCGAAAAAGCGATGGTGTCATCGAAAAGCGAGCGGTGCAAATCGATGCCGCGCGTGAGCGCGGCGCCATGTACTTCCATCATGCAGGCGATGGCGAGATTGGTCAGTGCTTCAGACTCGACGATTTGTTTGACGTTGGCGCGAGCGAGGCTACTGATGGCGCAAAAAGGCGCGTTCCAAAGGAGCTTGGCCCATTGGATCTTTTGAATGTTGTCACTGAGCTCGCACGGGATTTCCGCCGCCGATAATACGCGCTCGAAGATTTTTACGCCTTCGTTAGCTTTACCGTCGAGTCGACCGAAGACAATTTTGCCGCCGTTGGCGTGGTGGATTACGCCCGGAGCGTCGATTTGCGCGCCGATGTAAACCACGCCGGCGAGGATCCGATCATCGCTCCATAATTCGGCGAGCTTTTCCGGATTATCGACGCCGTTTTGGAGTGAGAGAATCGTCGTGCGCGCGCCGACCAGCGGCGCGCAAACTTTTGCCGCCGTTTCGGTGTCGTAGGACTTGACACAAAACAGCACGAGCTCGACGTTCTCGATCGCATCGCCGCTGGCCGTAAATACGGCATTGCGCACATGCCGATTGCCGCTCGGACTGACGATGCGCAAACCGTCGCGGCGCAGGGCTTCGAGATGCTTGCCGCGGGCCATGAAAACCAACTCATGTCCTGCCGCGGCCAGCTTCGCTCCGAAATAGCCGCCCACGGCGCCCGTGCCGATGACCGCGATACGCATGATGTTCCTGCTGTTTTCGGTGACTTTATTCTCGCCTGTCGGTGATGTCAATTTGGCGGCGGTTTAAGCTTTGAGCGTCGATATGGTATTAAACCAAGCGATGGAAAAGATTGATCCGCAGAGCGATCACGAAAAACTAAGCCAGTTTGCTCTCGGTCAGCGGGTAATGTTCAAGGGCAAACCGTATAAGCTGCAGCGGCGCACGACGCTCGCCTCCGGCGAGGCGGCAGTTGTCTTGCAGAATGAAAAAGAACAGTTCGTCATCGGCGCTAATCAGTTTCTTGCCGGCGTGCAGGCTTAAATGACTCGTCGGAACAATTTTGTCGGTTAGGGAGTCCATGATGGGGAGAATTCGTTTGACTTTGGCGTGCTGGGATTATGACCGCACGCGCGCGCTGCAAGACGGCCGGGTCGAGGTCGAGGGCGTCGATCTCACCTATTTGCCGTTGCGCGTAGAGGAGACTTTTTGGCGCATGCTGCGCTACGGCGAGTTCGACGTCGCCGAGATGTCGACGGGCTCTTTCCTCATGTCGCGCGACAAAGGCGCGCCGCGGCTGATCGGCATCCCGGTGTTTCCGTCCAAGACTTTTCGCCATTCTTGTATCTACATCAATACCGACTCCGGCATTAAAAAATCGGCCGACATGGCAGGCAAACGCGTCGGCGTACCTGAATATCAAATCACTATGGCGACTTGGGCGCGCGGTATCCTACAGCATGAATACGGCGTATTGCCGGAACAAATGAAGTGGTTCACCGGCGGCGAAGAACATCCCGGGCGCCAGGACAAGGTCAAACATAATTTGCCGCCCAATATCGATATTCAGCCGATTCCCGCCGATCAAACTCTTTCCGCGATGCTCGCAAGCGGCGAGATCGACGCGATGCTCTCGGCGCACATGCCGTCGCCGTTCAAGGGGCGCCACCCGAAGGTTCAACGGTTAATCGCCAATTTCCGCGAAGTGGAGCAGGACTATTTTCGCCGCACGAAGATTTT
>JBEVIO010000128.1:0-4041 GCA_040510635.1 Binatia bacterium
TTCCGAAGAGGACGATAAGTTTTGATCCGCCATGGCCGACGGCTTGGATATCATCATCATCACCGGCCTTTCCGGCTCTGGGAAAAGCTTTGCTATTCGCGCTCTAGAAGATAACGGTTTTTTCTGCGTCGACAACCTTCCTGCGCTGTTGATCCCCAAGTTCATTGACTTGGCGCAAGGTTACCAAGAAGAAATCAGGCGCATCGCGCTCGGCGTCGACTTGCGCGGCAGCCAATTCTTACAAGCCTTACCGCAGGTGCTGAGCGACGTTCGGGCCGCAGGCCATCACGCGCAGATTTTGTTTTTTGACGCGTCCGATGAAGTGCTTTTGCGGCGCTTTAGCGAGACGCGTCGGCCCCATCCGCTGGCAGGCCAGGATTCGATTCAAGACGGCATTTCCCGCGAGAGGAAGGCACTGGAACCGATCCGCGGCTTGGCCGATAAAGTAATCGACACCAGCGATTTCAACGTACATCAGCTCAAACGAGAAATGGAGCAGGAGTTTTGCGACGCACTGCAGGCGCGCCACATGGCGCTGTTCTTCACGTCGTTCGGTTACAAGTATGGCATTCCCCACGACACCGATATGATCTTCGACGTGCGCTTTTTACCCAACCCCTATTTTGTCAACGAACTACGCGCCAAGACCGGTCTCGATCTCGAAGTCAGAAATTACGTTTTGAGCAATCAGGAAACGCGGGACTTCCTCGATCGTCTGTATGGCTTGCTCGAGTTTACCTTGCCGCTTTACGAGCGCGAGGGAAAGAGCAGTCTCACCTTGGCGCTCGGTTGCACCGGCGGCCGGCATCGTTCCGTTGTCCTGGTTCAAGAGTTACAGCAGAGATTTGGCGGTGGCCATTTGCGCATTCACGTCAAGCACCGCGATATCGACAAGTGAGTCCATGAGCAGAATCGTCAAGAAGATCGAAATACGAAACAAGCTGGGATTGCACGCGCGCGCCGCTGCATTGCTCGTGCAAACGGTCAACAAGTTCTCAGCTCAGGTGAATTTTTCCAAGGACGGCCAAACGACCGACGGACGCAGTATCATGGGGGTGCTCACGCTGGCCGCGACCCAGGGCAGTAAGATCCAGGTAGAGGCCAACGGAGACGACGCGGAGCGCACCGTCAAGGCGATCGAAAGGCTGATCGAGAACCGCTTTAATGAAAACGAGTGAGGTTGAATCGCCCCCTCGTATTCGTTATACCAAATAAATTAAACTGCAAATTTAGTCGGGCTGCTGGAGGTCGTCTCATGGCTGGTAAAGATTTTCTATTTACGTCTGAATCGGTTTCCGAGGGTCATCCCGATAAACTCTGCGACCAGGTTTCGGACGCGATCTTGGACGCCCATTTGGCGGGAGATCCGAACAGTCGAGTAGCTTGCGAAAGTCTCGCCAAAACCGGCATGGTAATCGTTGCCGGCGAGATTACCAGCAGTGCAAAAGTGAGTTACGTCGATATCGTACGCGAAGTGGTGCGTGAGATCGGTTACACCGATTCCGCCATGGGATTCGACGGGCATACTTGCGCCATCTTGACCGCGATCGAGCAGCAATCGCCCGATATCTCGCAGGGCGTGACTGAAGGCGAAGGTTTACACAAAGAGCAGGGCGCCGGCGATCAAGGTATGATGTTTGGCTACGCGTGCGATGAAACGCCGGAGCTGATGCCTTTCCCAATTCAAATGGCCCATAGTTTGGTGCACTACCTCGCGAAAGTGCGCAAAGGCGGCGAAGCTTATTTTCTCCGGCCCGACAGCAAATCCCAGGTGACCGTAGAATATCGCGACGGCAAGCCGGTGAAAGTCAAAAACGTCGTGATCTCTACACAACATAGCCCTGAAGTCGAATACAGCAAACTCCGAGAGACGATCATCGACGGCGTCATCAAAGCGGTGATTCCCGCCGAGTATCTCGACAAAGACACGGTGTTTCACGTCAATCCCACGGGCCGATTCGTCGTCGGCGGACCGCAGGGCGATTGCGGGCTCACGGGCCGGAAAATCATCGTTGATACCTACGGCGGCATGGGACGCCACGGCGGCGGCGCATTTTCCGGCAAAGACCCCTCCAAAGTCGATCGCAGCGCGGCTTACATGGCGCGCTACGTGGCCAAAAATATCGTGGCGGCAGAGCTGGCGCAGCGCTGCGAAGTGCAACTCGCTTACGTTATCGGCGTGGCGCAGCCGGTTTCCGTGTTGGTCGACACTTTCGGTACCGGTGTTGTTTCCGAGGGGAAAATCGCCAAGATCGTGCAGGACCACTTTGATCTCAGCCCCAAGGGCATTATTGAAGTTCTCGATCTCAAACGTCCTATCTATCGTCCGACCGCCGCTTACGGCCACTTCGGGCGTGCCCCGGAAGATGGTCTGTTCACCTGGGAAAAAACGGATCGAGCGGCCGATCTCAAAAAGGCCGCGGGTCGGGTCTAATACAATTATTTAAATTTAAGCGGAGGAAGCGGTTACGATGGCGGGAAAGAAATATGACGTCAAAGATCTGCGCCTGGCGGATGGCGGGCGCAAACGATTTCTCTGGGCCGGCCAAGACATGCCGGTGCTTGACAGAGTGAAGGAGCGGTTTCAGAAAGAAAAGCCGCTGCGCGGCATGCGCTTCTCCGCGTGTCTCCATGTCACAGCTGAAACAGCGAATCTAGTCCAGGCGCTTAAAGCGGGCGGGGCGGATGTGCTTTTGTGCGCGTCGAATCCGCTCTCGACCCAGGATGACGTAGCGGCGTCGCTCGTGAAGCACGATAAAGTTCCCGTATTCGCGATCAAGGGCGAAGACAACAAAAGCTATTATAGTCATCTCAGAGCCGCGCTCGATCATAAACCGGTGATTACGATGGACGACGGCGCCGACTTGGTTTCGATGCTGCACACCGATTACACCCATTTGGCATCTGATCTGGTCGCCAGCATGGAAGAGACGACGACGGGCGTGATTCGGCTCCGCGCCCTGGAAAAAGACGGCGCGCTCAGGATTCCCGTGATCGCTGTCAACGACGCGGCGACCAAACATTTGTTCGATAACCGCTACGGCACCGGCCAGTCCACAATCGACGGCGTGATTCGCGCGACCGATATGCTCATCGCCGGCAAACGTGTCGTGGTCGCCGGTTACGGCTGGTGCGGCAAGGGTGTTGCCTCCCGCGCGCGCGGCATGGGCGCCAAGGTCATCGTCACAGAAGTTGATGCGATCCGGGCCTTAGAAGCCGCCATGGACGGCTTAGAAGTTATGACGATGAAGGAAGCAGCGCGCGTCGGCGATCTCTTCATCACGCTGACCGGCGATATGCACGTGATCGCCGAGGACCATCTCAAAGCCATGAAGGACGGCGCGGTGATTTGCAACTCGGGCCACTTCGATATCGAGATCGACCTCAAGGCGTTAAAGAAACTCTCCAGCAAAGTGGAAAAAAACGTGCGCAACTCCGTCGACGCCTATGTGTTTCCCGGCGGCAAGAGAATCTACCTGATCGGTGAAGGACGGTTGGTGAATTTAGCCGCGGCAGAAGGCCACCCGGCGTCAGTCATGGACATGAGCTTCGCGACCCAGGCGCTTGCTTCCGAGTGGGCGGTGAAAAACCATGCCAAGCTGACGGCGAAAGTTTATGAGGTGCCCAGCGACGTGGAGAACTGGGTCGCCAAGCTGAAGCTTTCTTCGATGGGCATTCGCATCGACAGCTTGAGCAAAGAACAGCAGAAGTATCTTTCGTCCTGGTCGCACGGCACGTAAGTTAAAAAATTTCCTTGTTTCTTGAAGGCTTCGGGGCTCAACTCCCGAAGCCTTTTTTGTTTTGTGGTCTTGACGGCGTCCTTTGCGGGAGAATAATAATGATGTTGGTAGCTCGATCACTCGCCTCAAGGAGGGTTCTATGCCTCAGTCCGCTGTGCAGAAATTTATCGCCGACGCAAGAGCGCTTTTTGCAGTCGAATCGGATCCGGCAAAGCGCTGGGAAAGGATGTCGCCACTACTCCAGGAATTGCTGGCTGATGCATCGATAAGGGCGCAATCGAAGAACTGGCCAAATTGCTCC
>JBEVIO010000129.1:0-3733 GCA_040510635.1 Binatia bacterium
ACTCCTGGACCAGGTCCGCATCGAGGTCGAACCAGGTCGCATTGAGCGCTTGCTGGCGCTCGAAGAACACGCTTTTCTTGGCTTCTTTAAGCGCATGGATTTGATCCGCCGGCAGCGATGCCGTCTCGGCGGCGATGCGGTAAAACGACCGGCCGCCGGCGACGCGATAAATCTCCGAGCCGGACGGGACTTCGAACTTGAGCAACTGCAAATTGCCGAGACGGACTTTTTCACAAGCCGGGTTGAGCGGCGGCCGCAGCATATTTTGCGGGCTTTGGATCAGCGATTGCAGCTCGTCGTGATCGTAAGGAATGCCGGTGACGCTCTTGTCGGGCTCGACACCGACTAACAACGCTCCTCCATCCGCGTTCGCCATGCCGGAGAGAACGCGCGCGATCTCACGGGAGAGGTCCTCTTGGGATTTCTTCTGGCCGGAGCCGCGCCGATACTCGTGCGCGCTGATAAATTCAAGAAACTGGCCGCGCTCTTGTTTCAGCAGCAGGCCGATTTCCTCTGCTTGCATGGAATTCATTGGTTAGGCGTGACGGAAAGCTTCGTCCTTATAATTCACGCTTCATTCATCTTTCGCACGGGCGTTCAGTTTGACAATCTCCAACACTATCTGCGCTGACAAATTGAGATCTTTCAGATCGAGCCACTCTTTGACCGTATGTATCTCGCGCATACCGGTCGATAAGTTGGCGACGACCAGGCCTTTTTGATTGAGCACGTTGGCGTCGCAACCGCTACCGGTCGCAAGAGTCTTCATTTCCAGGCGCAAATTTTTCGCCGCGGCATGCACGAGCTGGACGATCGGCGCGTTCTCGGGCACGTCCATACGATCGTAATAGCGCTCGATCTTGGCTTCGACTCGGGCCAAATGACGTTTACCGTCAAATTCGAGTACGTAACGTGCGGCGGCTTCCTCAAGGCAGCGCTTCATGTGCTCAGTCTGCCGATCGAGTTTTTCCTGGCTGTGGCTGCGCGCTTGGGCTAGCAGAACGACCTGATTGGGCACGATGTTGATCGCCATGCCGCCTTCGATGACGCCGATGTTGGCGGTGGTTTCATGATCGATGCGGCCCAGGCGCATTTGCGCGATGCCGTCGGCTGCGACTTTGATTGCGTTGATGCCTTTTTCCGGACAGACGCCGGCGTGGGCTTCGAGGCCGTGGACGCGAAACTCCATGCGGTTGGCCGCCGGCGCTTTGGTAAAGAGAAAGCCGACAGAGTCGCTATCGAGCACGAGACCCGTGCGCGCGCGCAAGCGGCTCACGTCGAGGCATTTGGCGCCGATCAAACCCGCCTCTTCGCAGATCGTGAAAACCACATCGACGGCGCTGCAAGGAATGCGGTTTTCTTTGATCACGCGCAAGACTTCGCAAATGATCGCAACCCCGCTCTTGTCATCGCCGCCGAGAACCGTGCGCCCGTCAGTGCGCAGAATATCGCCGTCCAAAATTGGCACGATGCCTTCTCCGGGCACCACGGTATCCATGTGCGCCGACAGCAGCAGCGGCTCAGCGCCGGCGACGTTGCCGGGAAAATGAGCGATGAGATTGCCTACGTTGCCGCCGACCCTTTCGCCCGCGTCGTCGATCGCCACGGTCGCGCCCAGTTCTTCCATCTCGCGCTTTAGGCGCATGGCCACGTCAAACTCTTTACGCGAGAGACTGTCGATCTTGATGAGCTCGATGAGCAGATTTTTCAGCCGTTCGTGATCGATCAAACCAACACCTCGCTGCTTCGACTTGGCGGCCTTTCAGGCAATCGGTGCCGCCTTTCTTTCTGCGCTCAATCTGCCACAGGTGCAAGGTTAAATCCAAGAGAAAATTCGACAAGCAAAGCGGGCAAAAGAAGTTGACTTAGTGGGTGCGCCGCCAAATTAAATCCGGCCGTTTTCCAGCGGTTTGACCAAGTTGACGCATTCCAACTCTACAAACAGGCAGCGTTCTTCTCAGAAGCCCCAAAGAGCGTTGGTAGACAGACCGGTCGAGTGGTTCAGCGGCGGCAGGGCAAAGTAGGCGCAAAAAATACTGGCGCTGCCATCGATCAGGACAGCGCGAATCGGTCAGCGATCTGCTCAAGCGTGAGAAAAAACCGGTGATGGTTTTAGCAGGGAAGATTTTTCGGCGCGAATAATCACAACCGTTTGATGCGTGACACGCAGGATCTTTTCGGAGCGGACCGACGTTGAATCGATTCGACGGTTCACCAGCTTCTAAACATCGCGCCGTGTTAACGTATGCGTCGCCGTGCCGTAAAACGATTCGGCAGCTTCCATCAGCGTCTCGGAAAGGGTCGGATGTGGATGTACCGAATCGGCGATGTCGCGCGCAGTGGCGCCCATCTCGACGGCGAGCACGCCTTCACTGATCAGCTCGCCGGCGCCGACGCCGACGATGCCGACGCCGAGTATGCGCTCGGTCTCCGGCTCAATGACGAGCTTGGTCAAACCATCGGGTCGGTCCAAAGTGAGCGCTCGACCGGAAGCGCCCCAGGGGAATCTTGCGATCTTCACCCCGATGTTTTTTTGTTTGGCTTCGGTCTCAGTGAGACCGCACCAGGCGACTTCCGGATCGGTAAAAACCACTGCGGGGATCACCACGTTTTCGAATGCGCTCGCTTCGCCGAGCATCGCTTCCACGGCGACCTTTGCCTCTTTGAACGCGCGGTGGGCGAGGAGGGTGCCGCCGTTGACGTCACCGACCGCGTAGATGTTCGGGTCCTCGGTTTGCTGCTGGGCGTTGCATTGAATGAAACCTTTGTCATCTTTGGTGACTTTGGTGTTTTCCAGTCCAAGATCGGCGAGATTGGGCACGCGCCCGACGCTCACGAGGACGCGGTCGTAAAGTTCCTCGCGCTGCTCTTTGTTGACCTCCGTGATGACTTTGATCTGCTTACCGGCGGTGGCCATCTTGAGCACTTTGGTGTTCAGGCGGATCTCCTTGAAGGCCTTTTGCGCTACGCGACTGACGGGACGAACCAAATCCGGATCGACGCCGGTAAGAATCGAAGGCAATGCTTCGAGGACGACGACGCGGCTGCCGAGAGCGGCATAGACGGTGCCAAGCTCCATGCCGATGTAACCGCCGCCGACCACCAAGATGTCTTGCGGGACATCGGGCAGCTCGAGCGCCTCCGTGGAGGTCATGACGCGTTTGTTGCCGAGATCGAAGGCATTCGGCATGGCCGGCTTGGAGCCCACCGCGATGATGGCTTTTTCGTAACGGATAAATTTCTGACCTGCGTCGGTCTCGACGCGCAGAGTTTGCGAATCTTCGAAGTGGCCGCGGCCGTGCACGACTTCGACGTGGCGATGCTGCGCCAGAGTTTTAATTCCCTGGCCGAGTTTTTCGACGATCGATTCTTTCCACGCGCGCAGCTTGTCCAGATTAAGATTGAGCGCGCCAAATTCGATGCCGCGTTTGGAAGACTCCTTCGACTCGCGCATGACCGCAGTAGCATGCAGCAATGCCTTGGACGGAATGCAGCCGACGTTCATACAGACGCCGCCGAGCCGGGGATTTTGTTCGACGAGAGTTACTTTCTTACCCTTGTCAGCGGCGTAAAACGCGGCGGTGTAACCGCCGGGGCCGGCGCCGAGAACGAGGATTTCAGTGCTGGTTGGTTCCATAGATTAAGGTTTTACTTGAGCTTCAAATCGGCTTCATCGAATGCTTCGAGGCCGGTGATAACGTGTTTTAAAAAGCGCACGGCGTCGGCGCCGTCG
>JBEVIO010000130.1:0-3136 GCA_040510635.1 Binatia bacterium
ATCCTAAGAGTCCTGTCAGCATTAAAAGCAAAGAATAGCTAACGGCTCTCTTTCCAGAAAATTACGAATTTCTAGTCTTTGCTGCGGACGATCCATCGACGGGAGCGTATATTTTAGTGCCCATGGATGGAATTCTTCGATTCGATGTTGCGCAGCAACACGATGTGATTGCGTTTCCGATCGAGAAGAAAAAAGACATTCCACTCAAGAGACCTTGAATCTGAAATCGTTCGGGATGTCCCGTTAGCCGGGAGCATCCGATCAAGTTCCTCCTTTGTCCCTTTTATCGCTCTAATCCATTGGCTGCAGCTATCGGATGTCGCGCTATGCCCGTCATTGGCAAAATCGCCTGATTCCGAGTCTTTCGCGAGTTCGTGCGTCGACTTAACCAGCGCTTAACAATAGTTGACCATCGGTCGAGTTGACCCTTTCGACACCTGTGCGCTACAGTTAATACACAGCCCCGGATGTTCACACATCAAGATTAGCGAATCGAATCCAAAAGCAATACTCAACGCAATTTCTTCGCGAACGAACATGCTCTATTTAAAAGACACCCCGATCAACCAGATCCTCTCGATGAACGAAATGATCGAGGCGGTCGAGGACACGCTTAAAGAGGTCGCGCTGGGCCGCGGTTTCGAGTTGCCGCGGCGCAGGATTCACCATCCCAATCGAATGATCTTTGGGCTCCTACCGGGCTCCGTCCATGGCGCTATGGGAGCCTATTTGCAGACCGATCTCGATCGCCGCATCCATCACGAAACGGTGCTTTTGTATAGTGTCGAGACAGGCGAGCCGCTTATTTTATTTCAAGACTGCGCCGTCAATGAAAATCGCACCGCTGCCGCCGGCGCCATCGGCGCCAAGTACTTGGCCCGCGCCGATGCCCGCCGTGTCGCCCTTTTCGGCAGCGCGATCCACGCCGAAAGCCAACTCAAGGCGGTCGCCGCCGTCAGAGACTTGACACAAGTGCGGGTTTACAGCCCAACGCCAAAACGTCGTGAAAACCTGGCGGAAAAGCTCGGCGCTGAACTTAAAATCTCTGTTCGCGCCGTCTCGAGCGCTGAAGAAGCGTTGGAAAGCGCCGATATCGTCATCACGGCGACTGACTCCAAGACGCCGGTCTTCGACGGCGAACAATTGCCAAAGGGATCTCATATTACTTCGATTGCCAACGGCGATAAGACTAGAACTCGGCAGGAAATCGATACGGCAACGATCCGCCGATCCGACCCGATTTTCGTGACTTCGAAGGAGACCGTGTGCGTCAATGAAAGCGATATTTTTCGCGCCGTTAGAGATCGAACGATTTCCTGGGATCGAGTTCAGGAAATCGCCAGCCTGCTCCTCGATAGAGTTGCGGGCCGCACGGACGATCGCCAAATCACTTTATTTAAGCTTCAAGGAACGGGTATCATGGACGTGGCGATCGGTCTGCGAGCCTACGAGAAATTGAAAGACGGCAATCAGGTCCAGCGATTATAAAAGTTTCCATAAGCTAGGATAGAAGCATGGCGCATTACGATATGTTGGTGATCGGTTCCGGACCTGCTGGCCAGAAGGCGGCCATCCAGGCCGCCAAAATCGGTAAAAAGGCAGGAGTCATCGAACGTAAAAAAGTCGCCGGCGGCATTTGTATCAATACGGGAACCATCCCCAGCAAATCGCTGCGCGAAGCGGTGCTGTTTCTTTCCGGCTTTCGCCAGCGCAATCTCTATGGCGCCAGCTACCGCGTCAAAAAAGACATCACCTTCGAGGATCTTGCCCAGCGGTGCGATCATGTGGTCAAAGCCGAACAGGAGATCATTCAGAACCAATTGATCAGAAACTCGGTCGATTTCATCGTCGGCACCGCGTCCCTGATCGATCCCCATCGCATCTCGATCAAGCAGGAATCCGAGTCCAACGAACACACGGCCGACTACATCGTCATCGCCGTGGGCACCGAAACGGCCCACCCGCCGGGAGTTCCCTTTGACGATGAGAGCGTCATCGATAGCGATGGCCTGCTATCGCTCAAACAGCTGCCGAAGTCATTGACGATCGTCGGCGGCGGCGTCATCGGCTGCGAATATGCTTGTATCTTAGCAACACTCGGCATTCCGGTCGTGCTGGTGGAACGGCGGCCACGGCTGCTCGAATTCGTCGATAGCGAAATTATCGAATCGCTCCAATATCAAATGCGCAATATCGGCGTGACGCTGCGCCTGAATGAAGAAGTAGTCGGCGTATCCATCGGCGCCGACAAATCCGTCGTGCTGCAGCTCAAGAGCGGCAAACAAATCCGCGCGCCGCTGCTGGTGTATTCCGCGGGCCGCGTAGGCGCGACGAAGAACCTAGGGCTGGAAAAGGTCGGCATCGAGCCCGACGAGCGCGGCCGATTGAAGGTGAACGAGAATTTTCAGACCGACGTGCCGCACATTTACGCGGTCGGCGACGTGGTCGGATTTCCCGCCCTCGCGTCGACTTCGATGCAACAAGGCCGTCACGCCGCCTGCCATGCTTTCGGTCTCGTCTGCGAGACAGCGTCCCATCTATTGCCGTACGGAATCTACACGATCCCGGAAATTTCAATGGTCGGACGCAACGAAGACGAGCTCACGCGCGACGGCGTTCCCTATGAGATCGGCATAGCCCGCTATCGGGAGATCGCTCGAGGCCAAATCATTGGCGACACGGTCGGCATGCTAAAACTGCTCTTTCATAGCGACACCCGCGAACTGTTAGGGGTCCATGTGATCGGCGAAGGCGCAACCGAATTGGTGCATATCGGCCAAGCGGTCATCGCCCACGGCGGCAAGTTGGATTACTTCGTCGATACGGTATTCAATTACCCGACGCTCGCGGAATGTTACAAAGTCGCCGCTCTGGCAGCGCTGAACAAATTTTCCAGCAACGGTGCGCCGGTCTGCAAAGCGCCGGAGCACTAGAGAGGCTGGGCGCCGCGCCGAAATGCGCGGCCTATCCCATCGTGGCCACTTTTACCGTGCGGATCTTGTAAATCACGCGGACCTCGCCGGGACTACGAAAAGGGTAACGATCTTTGCTCAAATGTTTCTTCGCCATCGCGTCGATGTGCGCATCCGCGCCGTTCTCCGTAATCTCCGCGACCTCACCGCGTATGGCCGCGTGC
>JBEVIO010000131.1:0-9083 GCA_040510635.1 Binatia bacterium
TTTCGGATACGTACGTTTTTGACTCATCATCGCGACCAGCGCTATCATGCTCACAATCGCATGAAAACCAAGCCTATGGCAGCAGTCGTCTTGACAATAAAGACCTAAGGAGTCTATATTCAATTGTGAGGAAAATGTGAAACGCGCGAGGGTCAAAAGCGAGCGCAGTTCGCTGATGAATGTCGGGCGGCGCGTCGATTATGCGGTGCGCGCGTTGTCTTATCTCGCCGGGCAGCCCGAAGGTAAGATCGTGAGCCGGGCGGATATCGAAAAGAACCAGGACATTCCGTCATTTTATCTTTCGAAGATAATGAAAGACATGGTTGCCGGCGGTTTGGTGCAATCGCACATCGGCTCGAAGGGTGGTTTCACCCTAGCCAAGCAGGCGGCGACGATCTCCATTAAAGACGTTTATGAAACCGTCGAGCGTCCACTGGTGTTGATGGAGTGTCTCGAGCAGGGCGCCAATTATTGTTCTTTTTGCGCGGTTTGCTCGCAAAAGTCGGTGTGGGAGAAGGCGCAGATCGTGCTCGCAGAATTTCTCGCTGGCGTGTCGGTCGCGGAGATCGCCGATCGACAGGGACTCAAAGGACGGTTGACCAAATCGCCGTTGCAAAAGGCGGTTTGAACCAAGGTTTTGAGAGGCATCGACATGTTGGATATTCGCGGACTCAGGGCAAAGGCTGGGAATAAGGAAATATTACGCGGCATCGATCTTCACGTCGGCGCCGGCGAAGTGCATGCCATCATGGGTCCGAACGGTTCGGGTAAAAGCACGCTAGCCCATGTTTTGTCGGGCCGGGAAAATTATGAAGTGACCGGCGGTGAAGTCATTTATCGCGGCGAAGATCTTCTCGCCATGAGCCCTGAGATGCGCGCGCGCGAAGGGATTTTTCTCGCGTTTCAATATCCCGTCGAGATCCCCGGCGTCAGCACGACGTATTTTCTCAAAGCGGCCGTGAATGCGGTGCGCAAACACAAGGGCTTGGAAGAACTGGACGCAATGGAATTCCTGGCGCTGATCAAAGAAAAACTGAAGTTGGTGGAAATGGATCAGGTGCTGATCAATCGGCCGCTTAACGAAGGTTTTTCCGGCGGCGAAAAAAAACGCAATGAGATTTTACAAATGGCGGTCCTTGACCCAGTGCTCGCACTGCTCGACGAAACCGATTCGGGTCTCGACATCGATGCTTTGCGCGTGGTCGCCGGCGGCGTCAATGCCTTGCGTCGACCCGATCGCGCGATGATCGTGATTACTCACTATCAGCGCTTGCTAAATTACATCGTGCCCGATTTCATCCATGTTTTGTTCGAGGGGCGAATCATAAAATCAGGTACGAAAGAATTAGCGCTGGAGCTCGAGAGCCGAGGGTACGATTGGCTCAAAGGCGGAGCCGCCGCCGTTCAGTAGTCCCGCTTTGTTGTACTCGGAAAGAATATGATTGCCACGGAAAGTAAAGAGCGCTATATCGCCGCCTTCGAGCAGTCGCAGTCGAACGGGAATGGCGCGGCTCCGGCGTGGCTCAAAAAGCTGCGCAGAGACGGGATCGCGAGCTTTGCGGCCCAGGGATTTCCGACGCCAAAAGATGAAGAGTGGAAGTACACCAGTGTCGAGCCGATCGCCTCATTGCCCTTGGCGCAGAGCCAAGGATCTGAGCGCGGCATCGATGCCGACGAAATGATCGCACGGAGTTTTGCCGATGCCACCTGTCCGCGCTTGGTCTTTATCAACGGCGTTTGGACGCGGGAATTTTCCTTTGCGCCGGGGCTGCCCCGCGGCGTTCGTCTCACCAGCCTGGCAGAACTGATCAAGCAAGACGAGCCGCTCTTATCGGAGCAGCTTGGGCGTCATGCGAATTATCGACGTCAGGCTTTCGTAGCGCTCAACACGGCGTTTATGGGCGATGGCGCGGTGGTGATTATTCCGCCGGGATGCTGTTTGGCGCAGCCGATTTATCTGATTTATATATCGAGCCCTGGCGCCGGACCCTTGGTGTCGCATCCGCGCACGCTTATCTTTCTCGGCGCGGGGAGCGAGGCTAAAATCATCGAGAGCTACGTCGGCGTGGACGAGGGAGCTTATTTCTGTAATCCGGTCACGGAATTGATCGGCGCGGCGGATTCGCTGGCCGACTATTATCGCTTACAGCGCGAAGGTCGCTCCGCGTTTCACACGGGCACTTTCGACGCCGACTTGGATCGCGGCGCCCACTTGACGGCGCACGCGGTGACGCTCGGTGGATCTTTGATTCGAAACAACGTCCACGTGGCGCTCAACGGGGAAGGTGCGGAATGCGTGCTCAACGGGCTTTACCTCGGCGAGGGTAAGCAGCACATCGATAATTTCACGGAGATCGATCATCTCAAGCCGCGCGCAACCAGCTTTGAGCTTTACAAGGGTATCTTGAACGGCGCGGCGCACGGCGTTTTCAACGGTAAAATCGTCGTGCATAAAGACGCGCAAAAATCCGATGCGCGCCAGGTCAACAAAAATCTGCTCCTGTCCGCAAACGCGGTGGTGAATACCAAGCCGCAATTGGAAATCTACGCCGATGACGTCAAATGCAGTCATGGGTCGACGATCGGCCAGTTGGATGCTGACGCTTTGTTTTATCTTCGCACGCGCGGCTTGGGAGTGGCGGAAGCCCGAAGTCTTTTGAGTTTCGCCTTTGCCGGGGATGTCGTGGGACGAATTAAAGTCGATTCTTTGCGGCGCCAACTGGACGATTATTTGGCGGTGCAATTTCGGAGAGTTTGAGTTTTAGCATGAAAGCGGTTTCTCACTTGGCTGAATCGCGCGCTCCATCGGGCACCTTCGATGTCATGCGCTTGCGCGAGGATTTTCCGATTTTGCAGCTGAAGGTTCATGGCAAGCCGCTGGTCTATCTCGACAACGGCGCAACCAGTCAAAAGCCGCAAGCGGTCATCGATGCGCTCAATCGTTATTACAGCTTGGAGAACTCCAATATTCATCGTGGGGTTCATTGTCTGAGCGAGCAAGCCACCACGGCCTACGAAGCAGCGCGGGGAAAAATACGGGAATTTATCAACGCGGGATTGGACAAGGAGATCATTTTCGTGCGCGGCACGACGGAAGCGATCAACCTGGTGGCGCAGTGTTACGGACGTAGTTTTCTCAAAGCGGGCGATGAAATTATTGTCTCGGCGATGGAACATCATTCCAATATCGTGCCGTGGCAAATACTTTGTGAACAGACTGGGGCAAAGCTGCGTGTCATTCCGATCAATCACGACGGCGAGCTGGTAATGGAAGAGTTTCGCCGGCTGTTAAACGATAGGACCAAGTTTGTTTCGATAACCCACGTGTCCAATGCGCTCGGCACAATCGTGCCGGTCAAAGAGATTGTCGCATTGTCTCATGAGCGCGGCGTGCCGGTCATGCTCGACGGCGCCCAGGCGGTGCCTCATTTGAGGGTTGATGTGCAGGATCTGGGCTGCGATTTTTACGCCTTTTCCGGTCATAAGTTGTTTGGCCCGACGGGTGTCGGGGTGCTTTATGGCCGCGCCGAACTGCTCGAAAAAATGCCGCCGTATCAGGGCGGCGGCGATATGATCAGCCTGGTGACCTTTGAAAAAACTCATTACAACGTGCTGCCCTACAAGTTCGAAGCGGGCACGCCGCATATTGCCGGCGGTATTGGCTTGGGCACTGCAATCGACTATTTACTCACGCTGAATTGGCACCAGCTCGCGGCGCATGAGCACAAACTGCTGAGCTACGCTACGGACGCGCTGTCAAGCATCGACGGCTTGCGCATCATTGGCACCGCTAAAGAGAAAGCCGGCGTCGTGTCGTTTGTCTTGGATCACGTGCATGCCCACGATGTCGGGACGATTCTCGACCAAGAAGGAGTGGCGGTGCGCGCCGGGCATCATTGCGCGATGCCCGTGATGCAGCGCTTCGGCGTACCGGCGACGACACGCGCGTCGTTTGCTTTTTACAATACCATCGAGGAAATCGATGTGTTGGTGCGAGCCATCCATCGGGTCCGGAAAGTTTTTGGCTGATGTCGGATTTAGATGAGCTTTATCAGGAAGTCATTCTCGACCATAACAAGAGTCCGAGGAATTATCGCGTGATGTCCGATGCTAACCGCAAAGCGGAAGGCTACAATCCGCTGTGCGGCGATCACGTCACGGTCTATCTGCATCTTGAAGACGGCGTGATTCGCGACGCGAGCTTTCAAGGCTCGGGTTGCGCGATTTCCAAGGCTTCGGCGTCGATGATGACTGCGGAGCTGAAAGGCAAGTCCGAAGCCGCGGCTCATCAGCTATTTGAAAACGTGCACAAAATGCTGACCGGCGATGGAGACGGTGAAAATGGTGACGAGAAGGTCGGCAAGCTGAAAATTCTTTCCGGTGTATGTAAATTTCCGGCGCGGGTTAAATGCGCCAGCTTGGCCTGGCATACAGTCAACGCGGCGCTGCAGGGCGAAAATAAGCAGGCCACGACGGAGTAATGGCGGAGCACGCTGAAAGGAGTCCATGCGGATGAACGCCGAAAAGCCGATTAAGCTGCAACGCAACTGCGATGCGGTTATGGTTCCGAGCGGCGAGCCTGCCTCCTTGCTTGCCGGTAGCACGGTCTGGTTGACTCAAGCGTTGGGCGGGACTTACACGGTGATGACGGAGCGTGGCTATAGCGTGCGCATCGACGGTCAAGACGGCGACGCTCTCGGCTTTGCGCTGGGAGCGGCAGAAAATTGGCCGCAAGCGCGCGCAGAATTGCCGACGGATTCGATCGACGAGCTGGTCTGGAATGAGCTGCGTTCCTGCTTTGATCCGGAAATTCCCGTCAATATCGTCGACCTCGGTTTGATCTACGATTGCGCCGCGCAGCCTTTGCCGGAGGGCGGATATAAAGCCATCGTTCGTTTCACATTGACAGCGCAAGGTTGCGGCATGGGACAGTTTCTCAAGGCCGACATCAAAAAGAAATTGCTCGCCGTGCCCGGCGTGCGCGAAGCCGATGTCGAGTTGGTGTGGGATCCGCCATGGAATCAGAGCATGATTTCCGCGCACGCCAAGCAGCAATTGGGCATTGTATAACCTTAACGAGTCAGGGTTACAGGGTTAATAGAAATGGCAAGCATCAACGAAACTATCATCGAAGCACAGGTGGTTGAAGCCTTGCGCTCCTGCTTCGACCCCGAAATCCCAGTCAATATCTACGAGCTGGGATTGGTCTACGAGGTAAAAGTGAGCGCCGAAGGCGCCGTGACGGTCCAAATGACGCTCACTTCGCCGCACTGCCCGGCGGTGCAGTCGTTGCCGGCGGAGATCGAAAGCAAGGTAAGGGCCGTGGACGGCGTTACGGACGTAAAGATCGATCTGGTGTGGGACCCGCCCTGGGACCCGAGCAAGATGTCGGAAGCCGCGCGCCTGCAGCTCGGCATGATGTAATCGCTTGAAAACGATTTATTAGGACCGTGTCGATGACTGAGAGTCGGTTCGAAAAGCTTGGCGGCGAAAGCGGATTGCGCGCGATCGTCAACGCGTTTATCGATCGCGTTTTCGAAGATCGCATGATCAGCTTTTTCTTTCGAAATGCCGACCGAGCGCGTATCAAGGAGATGGAGTATCAGCTTGCTGCCAGTTTTCTCGGCGCCGATATTAAGTACACCGGCAGGCCGCTCGGCAAAGCGCATGTAAATCATCCGATCATGGGTGGGCACTTCGCGCGCCGTCGCCAGATTCTCAAAGAAACCTTGGAGGCTTATCAGGTCCCGGAAGAAATCCAGGCGGCGTGGCTTCAACACACAGATTCTCTGCGACCGCTTATCACTCCTGAAACGGGTTCGGATTGCGATCCGATCGCTGCGCGAGCGCGAGTTAACCGGCGATAACTACAGATAAATTCTTTCATTTCTCGCTTTTCGCCAATTGTCCATCGCATAACATTGTGTTATTAATACCGCTACGCCGAAGGTAGTCATCAAGGAACTGTGTGAAGTTAGCCGACCTGTATGCCCGGCCTGGCTTGACCCTATCGGTCGAGTTCTTTCCTCCGAAGACGGAAAAAGGCGAGGAAAACCTCTTTAGCGAAATAGAGATCATTAAGAGGCTCAATCCTGGCTTTTGTTCCGTTACGTACGGGGCTGGCGGAAGCACGCGCGAAAAAACCCTCGACTTGGTCGAGACCATTCATGACCGTTACGGGCTGGAGGTCATGTGTCACTTGACCGTGGTCGGACAGTCTAAAGATGATGCGCGCGCGATCCTGAGCCGGCTCAAAAGCAAAAAGATTGAAAACGTCCTTGCGTTGGGCGGCGATCCGCCCCAGGGGACGGAGAATTGGCGTCCCCATCCCGATGGTTTTCACTACGCCATCGAGCTGGTTCGAGAGGCAGCGGCGCTTGGCTGCTTTTCGATCGGTGTGGCCGGTTTCCCGGAAATCCATCCTCGCGCGGTGGACCGGATGTCGGATTTAAAATTCTTAAAGGAAAAAGTGGATGCCGGTGCCACAACTGTAATTACCCAACTATTTTTTGATAACGATGACTACTATCGCTTCGCCGAAGATCTGCGAAAACTTGGCTTGAGGGTTCCGATCGTGCCTGGAGTCTTGCCGATATTGTCGGCGTCGCAAGTACGCCGCTTTACCGCGTTATGCTGCGCCAAGATCCCGGCGAAATTAGAGAGTCAACTGGCCAAGGTCGAAACCGACGACGAAGCGGCGGTCGAGGTCGGGATCGAATATGCCACCCGCCAGTGCGAGGAATTGATCAAGTTCGGCATCAAGGGACTTCACTTCTATTCGCTGAACAAATCCTATTCCGTCAGCGCGATCTGCAAAAACTTGGGCCTGTGATCCAGTGCGCCCGCTCCGCCGATTTTTACAGGCAGGAGGGCAGCGCTTTATACCAACGCGAGAGCAAAATGGCTGAGAACGATTCCAATCCCAGCGAAACTTCCGTCGAGCAGGTCGAAGTGCGCAAGCAAAAGCTCGCCAAGCTCAAGGCGGCGGGCTCGGTGGTGTATCCGAATGATTTCAAACCGACACACACCGCTTCGGAAATTATCGATAAATTTACCGGCGCCAGCGATGAAGAGCTGGCCGGCGCGCCGAAGAATTTGCACATCGCGGGAAGGATCATGGCGCTGCGACGCATGGGCAAAGCTTCTTTTTTTCACCTGCAGGATCGCCGCGGCCGTCTGCAGATTTATATCCAGCAGAATAGCGTAGGTGAAGAAGTCTACGGGTTGTTTCGCACCTTGGACGTGGGCGATATCGTCGGCGTCTCCGGCCGCTTATTTCGTACCCGAACCAAGGAATTGACTCTGGACGCAGCCAGCTTGCGGCTCCTGGCGAAATGCTTGCGACCTCTGCCGGAGAAGTGGCACGGCTTGGCCGATGTCGAAGCGCGCTATCGCCAGCGCTATCTCGATCTAATGGTCAATCCCGAAGTGCGCCAGGTTTTCGAGAAGCGTTCGCGGATTATCGGGTTGCTGCGGCGTTTTTTTGAGGCGCGCGACTTCCTCGAAGTCGAAACGCCGATGATGCAGCCGATCCCGGGCGGCGCGGCGGCGCGGCCATTCATTACGCACCACAACGCTCTCGATATGGAGCTTTACCTGCGCGTGGCGCCGGAACTTTTTTTAAAGCGTTTGCTCGTCGGCGGCTTCGAGCGCGTCTTCGAGCTGAACCGGAATTTTCGCAACGAGGGAATTTCCGTGCGCCACAATCCGGAATTTACTATGGTCGAATTCTATCAGGCTTACGCAAGCTTCGAAGACCTGATGCGGTTGACCGAAGAGCTTTTTTTGAACTTAGCGCAAGAAGTGGTCGGTTCGCTGCAACTAACTTACGGAGATCATGTTATCGATCTGGCGACGCCGTGGCGCCGCCTGACTCTCGCCGAAGCGATCATGGCGCACGGTGGCGCAGAAACTAACGATGTCACGTCTCTCGACGGGCTGCAGCGGTTCGCCAAGAAAAAGGAAGTGCATCTTGATTTAGGCGCGTCCTATGGCAATGCGTTAGTGGAAGTCTTCGAAGCAGTCGCCGAGGCGCAGTTGATTCAACCGACGTTTATCACCGGTTATCCGATCGAGGTGTCGCCTTTGGCGCGGAAAAACGATGCGAACCCGGCGCTGGTCGATCGCTTCGAGCTCTATATCGGTGGCCGCGAGTTGGCTAACGCCTTCTCGGAGCTCAACGATCCAGCCGATCAACTCGAACGGTTTCTCGAACAGATGGCCGCGCGCGAGTCGGGCGACGACACGGCGAATCCGATCGACGATGATTATGTGCGCGCGCTCGAATACGGCATGCCGCCGGCCGCCGGCGAAGGCATCGGTATCGATAGGCTGGTGATGCTTCTGACCAACTCGGCTTCGATCCGCGACGTTATCCTCTTTCCTTTGCTTCGCCCGCAGCGCTAGGCCGGACCTCCATCACATGAAATATGAGCTATTTATCGGTTTACGCTATTTGCAGGCGCGCCGGCAAGAAACTTTCATTTCACTCATCACGGTGATTTCGGTGCTCGGCGTCATGATCGGTGTGATGACGCTCAACGTCGTGATGGCTGTCATGACCGGCTTCGAAGAAACCTTGCGCGATCGCTTGCTCGGGATCAATGCGCACATCGCCTTGGTAAAATCGGGAGATTCATTGCGCGACTACGAGAAACTGCTCCAGCAAGTAATTAAGGAAGATGGCGTGGTGGCGGCTACGCCGACGATTTACGGTCAAGTAATGCTCACCTCCGGTTCGCGCGTCTCCGGGGTTGTGGTGCGCGGCGTCGATCCCAATCGGGTCAATAGCGTTGTCAATCTACAAAGCTTTGTCCGCGAGGGAAGCCTCGTCGGATTGACGACCCCACAGCCGGTCCAAGTGGAAGATCGGACCGTTTTTCTTCCGGGGATTATTTTAGGCGAGCGTTTGGCCAATCAGTTGGGCGCCTTTCTCGGCAGTCCCGTTCAGGTGGTCTCGCCCTTGGGTAGCCCAACCGCAATCGGTGTAATACCCAAGGTGCGCCGCTTCGCCGTCACTGGAATCCTTCGAACGGGCATGAGCGAAATCGATTCGACCTTGGTGCTCATGTCGCTTGCCGACG
>JBEVIO010000132.1:0-8628 GCA_040510635.1 Binatia bacterium
CGCGCTTCATTTGATTGCTGGACAAGGCATAATCGCGGTGAGTAGAATAAATTCGAACTTAGGCAGATCTGTCGGGAGGCAATTTAAATCGCATGCTTAAAGTCATACCCGTGGAAGAAGCCGTGGGTTTGCCCTTGGCTCACGACATTACCGAAATCGTACCCGGCAAGCACAAAGGCCCGGCGTTTCGCCGCGGCCATATCGTGCGCCAGGAAGACATTTCGAAGTTACTCGATGTTGGCAAGCGCAATCTTTATGTGATGGAACTGGAAAAAGACGAGCTGCACGAAGAGGACGCCGCGCACCGGCTCGCCACAGCCGCGGCCGGGGCAAACTTAAGTTTGACCGATCCGAGCGAAGGACGGATCAATCTGGTCGCGACTATTTCGGGTTTGCTGAAAGTCGATGCCGATCTGCTCTATCGTTTCAATTCTTTGGGCGACCTGATGATGGCGACATTGCCGGGCGATCGTTATGTGAAAGAAGGCACCGTGGTTGCTGGGACTCGGACGATTCCGGTGATCGTGAAAGAAGAACTGATTCGGAAAGCCGAAGCGATCTGCAAGGGAAAACCGATCGTAACAATCCTGCCGATGCCGGCCAAACGCATTCATCTGGTCGTTACCGGCAGTGAAGTTTTTACCGGGAGAATTAAAGACGGGTTCGGCCCGGTGGTCGGTAAAAAAGTCGGTGAGCTCGGCTCCGAGCTTGAATCGGTAAAGCTCGCGCCGGACGATCCGGACGTGATCGCCGGACATATCAAAGACGCCCAGCGGGCCGGCGCCGATGTAATTCTCGTCAGCGGCGGCATGTCGGTCGATCCTGATGACAAGACGCCGGAAGGCATTCGCCGAAGCGGCGCCAAAGTGGAAACTCACGGCTTTCCCGTGTTGCCCGGCTCGATGTTTGTCATGGCCTATCTCGATGAAACTCCGGTGCTGGGTCTTTCGGGTTGCGTGCTGCACGATCCGTTCACGGCCTTCGACGCGCTCCTGCCGCGTTTGCTTGCCGGGGAAAAAATCAGCCGCGCCGACATCATGGCGATGGGCCATGGCGGCCTACAGCGAAAACACGATCACTGAAAAAATTGAAAATTGAAAATTAAGAATGGATAATTTCTGCCCGCGACTTAACGCGACTTAAACAGACGAGGTGAACCGTGGATATCTTACGAAGCTTAAAAGAACGGTGCGATCCTAAGTACGCGGCGTTAATTGTCGTCGATGTGCAAAATGACTTTGTCAGCCCGCAAGGCAGCGCCGCCAAGCGCGGCGAGGATGTCAGCGCCGCGATGGCGATGGTGCCCACTCTGCGCCGGCTCATCGACGAAGCCCGACGGGTGGGATTGACGATCGTATACATCAGGACGACTCACAGTGAGTGGACGGACACACCCTCCTGGGTTTATCGCACTTCGCAAAAAGGCGGCTTGAGCACGTGCCGCGAGGGCACCTGGGGTGCCGAACTTTATGAGGGAATTTCCCCATCGCCCAGTGAACGTGTGGTGATCAAGCATCGCTACAGCGCGTTTATCAATACCGATCTCAACACCGTGCTCAAAGCGCGCAACATTCAGAGTGTGCTCGTTTGCGGCGTTGCCACCAACGTATGTGTCGAGACGACGGCGCGGGACGGCTACATGTACGACTACTACGTCACGATGATCGATGACTGCTCGGCGGCCTACGAAGCCAAGTTACATCTGGGCACCTTGGAAAATATCCGGCGCCATTTCGGTCTGGTGGCGTCGTCGCAGGAAATCATCGACTCTTGGCGCGAGCTGCCGGCGAAACAGGCGGCGGGGCTTTAGCCCGCGCGCGGGAGTAAAGGCAGGCTACAAGAAAAGCCCGGCAGGATTCCTGCCGGGCTTTTTCTTTGAAGAACGATCGAACTTAGATTACTTCATCATGTCCGCGTTGATTCTTTCCAACGCTTCTGGCGGCGGTTGCAGATCATTCTGGCCGAGCTCCGAAAGCGGGATGTCGCAAAGATTTAGTTCCTCGGCGAACTCTTTGCGGTTCGGATTGTAATAAATTATACCGGTTAAGAATTTCCCCTCGGCGATGGCGCCGTGGATCGCCTGGATCGCCTGCGCCTTACTCGTCGGATCGTAATCTTTGCCGAGCTTGTGCAGAATAATGTGCGATCCGTCGTGCATGGTTACCTCGTGATCGGTACCTTCGTCGTAATCGGCTTCGATGTTTTCATAGGGTGGGATGAAGTCGAGATCGTGGATCGGATCGAGATGGCCTTTGACGTATTTCAGGCTCTTGGTCGACCCTTCATGGTTATTAAACGTCACACATGGGCTGATGACATCTAAAATCGCACTACCCCGGTGCGCGAGCGCCCCTTGCACCATCGGCGTGAGTTGTTTGCGGTCGCCGGAGAAGCTCCGTGCGACATAAGTGGCACCGAGCGTGATCGCTAGCTCGGCCAAGTCGATGGCCGGGATGTCGTTGACTTTTCCACCCTTCATCACAGAACCCACATCTGCCGTGGCGGAAAACTGGCCTTTGGTCAAGCCGTAGACGCCGTTGTTTTCGATGATGTAAGTGATGTTCACGTTGCGTCGCATCATGTGGCAAAAATTGCCCAGACCGATGGCTGAGGTATCACCGTCGCCCGATACTCCGATGGGCAACAGCGAATGATTCGCCAGATTGGCGCCGGTCGCGACTGCCGACATCCGGCCGTGAACGGCATTGAAGCCGAATGACTGGCTCAAAAAATACGCCGGAGTTTTAGACGAGCAGCCGATGCCGCTTAGTTTCACAACTTTGCGCGGATCAATGCTGCTTTCGTAGTAGGCGCGCTGCACCGACGCCGATATCGCGTCATGACCGCAGCCCCGACACATCGTCGAAGGGGCGCCGTCGTAATCTTTTTCCACTAAATTGAGACGATTGGGCTTTGTTTCTGCCATTTTTCTTTTCCTCTACGCAGTTTTTGCCGACTGAGCGGCGGCGAAAATTTGATTGACGACTTCGAGCGGTGTCGCTGGCAAGCCGTTGTAAATTAACACGCTGACGATCTTGGCGCCCAGCTCGGGAGATTCATCCTTGATAATGGCCGCCATCTGACCGTCGCGATTCTGCTCGACAAGATAAATCGTGTCGTGTTCCGCCAAGAAATCCCTGACCTCGCTCGTCAACGGCAAGGCGCGAATCAGCATGTGGTTGGTTCTCAGTCCCCGAGCTTTCAATCTGTCGCGCGCCTCGCGCACCGGCTCATAGCTCGAGCCGTAACAAATAATACCGGTCCTGACACCTTTTTCCTTTTCGATGATCGGCTTGGGAACGAATTTGCGTGCGGTGTCAAATTTTTTGCGCAAGCGGTCGAGAATATATTTGTAGTCGTGCTCATCTTCAGAATACCTTGCATCGGCATCATGGCCCGATCCGCGCGTGAAATAGGACGCCATCCGATGCTCGTTGCCGGGCACGGTGCGATAGGGAATGCCGTCGCCGTCTTGATCGAAGTAGCGACGGAATTTTTTACCGGCTTTCGTCCACTCTTCCAGCTGTTCGGCGTCCAGCCGTTTGCCATAATCGAAAGGTTCCTGGGTCAATTTGAGCGGCTCAGACGACCACATGTTCATGCCAAGATCGAGGTCCATGGCCACGAATACCGGGGTTTGGAAGCGATCGGCGTAATTAAAGCTCTGGCGGGCGAAATCAAAACAGGAATTCATGTCATGAGGAATTAAAATTATGTGGCGAGTGTCGCCGTGAGAGGCGCCGTACATCAGTGAAATATCCGACTGCTGCGTTCTCGTCGGCAGTCCGGTCGATGGCCCGCCGCGTTGGATAATAAAAAAGACCGAAGGAATTTCGGCGTAGTAAGCTAAGCCGATGGTCTCGTTCATCAACGAAACTCCAGGGCCGGAAGTCGAAGTCATAGCGCGCGCGCCAGCCCACCCCGCGCCGACGACCATTCCCGCCGAAGCAATTTCGTCCTCCGCCTGGACGATCGCATAGGGTTTTTTGCCGTCGATCTGTTTGCGCAATCTCGGCAAGTAATATTCCATCGCCTCAGCGAGCGAACTCGAAGGCGTGATCGGGTACCAGCAAATGACCGAAGCGCCGCCGTAAATGGCGCCAAGCGCGGCTGCGGTGTTGCCTTCGGTAATGATTTTCCCTTTGTTGCCATTCGGAATCGTCTCGAAGCGAGCGATGCTCTGCTTGTAGCCCTGTTCCTTGCAGTACTGATAGCCGGCGTCGATACAAATCAAATTGGATTCGATCACCGCGGGTTTTTTGCCGAAAGTATCTTCCAGGACCGCCTTGATGACCGACATGTCTATGCCGAACAGGTAGGCCAAGGCGCCGACATACACCATGTTACGCTGCTTGGCGCGCAGCGGCGATGCGGGAACAAGCTTGGCGACCAACTTGTTTGCCGGAAAACCGATATACTGGACGCCGTCTCGTTTTAAATTTGCCGCTAAGGGCGTGGAGTCATCATAGAGAATCAAACCGCCGTCGCGGACGCGATAAACATCCTTCGCCGCCGTCGGTTCGTTGAACATGACCATCACATCGATGACATCTTTCCGACTCAAATATCCTTCCGCCGATGCGCGAATTTGGTACCAGGTGGGCAATCCCTGAATATTGGACGGGAACATGTTCTTGGAAGAACAAGGAATGCCCATTTTAAAAATCGCCTTAAAGAGAATGTTGTTCGATGACGCGCTGCCTGAACCATTTTCAGTCGCGACGCAAATATTTAAGTCGTTGATTGCCGGTGTATCCAAAATCCGCCTCCTTCAAATCCTATCTAGACAACACTCGAAGTTTAACATGTTCGCCTTGAAATACAATGTTTTATAGAGCTCAGCCCGGCGTGTATTGATCCTCTGAATCGAGATACTCGGCGACTTCTTTCCAACTGCGGCGGACCTGTTCGTCGATGTTAAAAGCACGCGCGAATTGAAGAATTTCCGGCATGGCGACGAGCCCGGTTATTTCTTCACCCGCACCCCTAACCGGCATATTTCTGATATCGCGATGATACATTTCGGCCAATACGTCGCCGACCAGCGCCGCAGCAGGCATACTAATCATCGGCGTGGTCATGACTTGTTTAATTGGGATTTCCTCAACTTTAATTTCCGTAATGGCCACTCGTTTGAGCACGTCGCGCTCGGTGAAGATGCCGCTCGGTTTACCCGACGCGGTGACGATCACCGCGGTAACGCCTTTGTTGTTCATCAGTTCGATGGTCTCATGCACCGTAGCCAATTGATCCACTGTCGCAAGGTCCGCGGTGGCGATCTCACCTAGGTTTTTCGTCTCGCTCAGCCCCTGGCCAAGCTCCACCGCCAAGTTGAGGATGCGCCGCATGGAGACGATGCCGATGATTTTACCGCGCCGGCCGCGCACCAATAGATGGCGATACTTGCCGCGATACATTCTGCCGAAGGCATCGATGATATGGGTTTCTTCGCGGACGGCACGGATCGGCGCCGTCATGACTTTTTTTATCGCTGTTTTGCGCGCTTGGACACCACTGTTGACCACTCGTTTTAAGACGTCCTTCTCGGTGAAAATTCCCACCGGCACGTCATCATCGGTGACGATAATGCGTCCGACATCCTCGGCCACCATTTTTTCCATGACCTCGAAAACCGACGCGGTCACAGCGGCCGTGATGAGATGGGTGGTCATAATCTCGCTCACTTTGTTGGAAAGCATAGGGCACCTCCATGGATTTGCGCAGACGTTCGCCGGAGCCGAGAAATATCGGTCCGATAAAGCTAGATTATTATAACATCGCGTCAGCCATTAGTTAAAAGGATTACGAAGTCAATTCTAGTGAGGCCGCAGATTGCGACTCGGTGCGACGCCATGTTAGATTTAAAGCCACTTCCAGGGGAATAAAGGTCCGTTATGAGCCGAAGGGAAACCGAATCTGAACATGGGTTAGTTACCGAGACCCAAAAAAAGGTCAAGCGCCCGCCCCTTTATAAGGTTCTCCTGCATAACGACGATTACACTACTAAAGAGTTCGTTGTGCAGATTCTGCAATACGTCTTTCATAAAGAGCAGACGGAAGCGGTCCAAATTATGCTCCACGTGCACAAGAAAGGCATAGGCGTCGCCGGCGTTTATACTTATGAAATCGCCGAAACCAAAGTGGCGCTGGTTGAGGATCTTGCGCGCCAACATGAATATCCGCTGAAATGCACAATGGAAGAGGCTTAAAAATGATCAGCAAAGAACTCGAAGGAACGCTGAATGTCGCGCTTAAAGAAGCGAAAGCGCGGCGCCACGAGTACGTTAGTTTGGAGCATCTATTATTCGCGCTGCTCAAGGACAAGGACGGTAAAGCGGCGATTGTGGCCTGCGGCGGGGACATCGAGCGGCTGGCCAAATCATTGGAGGAATTTTTCAGCGACCGGTTAGAAACCCTGCCCAAAGGGTGGGGGGACCAGGAACCGCAACAAACCTTAAGCTTTCACCGCGTCCTCCAGCGCGCCGTGATTCATGCGCAGTCGGCCGAACGCAAAGAAATTAACGGCAGTAATTTATTGATCGCGATGTATCGCGAGCCAGATTCGTACGCGGTTTTTTTGTTGGAAGAGCAGGGCATCACTCGCTTCGATCTGGTCAATTACGTTTCCCACGGCGTGTCGAAGATCGCCACCGAGGAAGAAGCCGAGACGCAGCCCGACGAGGAAGAACCCGGCGAGGAGCGGCCATCTAAACGGGTAAAGCCGCTGGAAGCGTTTACCGTCAACCTGGTCGACAAAGCGGCTCGGGGCCTCATTGATCCGCTGATCGGCCGCGATGATGAGATCGAGCGGACGATCCATGTGCTCTGCCGTAGGCGGAAAAACAACCCGATCTACGTCGGTGATCCGGGGGTCGGCAAAACCGCGATCGCCGAGGGCTTGGCGATGCAGATTCACGACGGCGCGGTGCCGGATGTGCTCAAAAACGCGGTGATTTATGCCCTCGATATGGGCGCATTGCTTGCCGGCACTAAGTTTCGCGGCGATTTCGAAGCGCGCCTCAAGGGCGTACTGAACGGACTCAAAAAACATCCCAACTCGATTCTCTTTATCGATGAGATTCACACGATTGTCGGCGCCGGTGCGACCAGTGGCGGCTCCATGGACGCTTCCAATATTCTAAAGCCTGCCTTGGCTTCGGGTGAGCTGAAATGCATCGGCTCGACCACCTATCACGATTATAAAAGCTACTTCGAGCGCGACCGCGCGCTGGCCCGGCGTTTCCAAAAGATCGAAATTCCGGAGCCGAGCCAGGAAGACGCGATCAAAATCCTCGAGGGTTTAAAGCCGCATTATGAAAAGCATCACGGCGTACGTTACAGCAGTGGCGCGATCCGGGCGGCGGTCAAACTTTCGGCTAAGCATATCAACGACCGGCGCTTGCCGGACAAGGCGATCGACGTCATCGACGAGATCGGCGCCGCAGTAAAAATCCAGCCCGAAGAGAAACGGCGCAAAAGCATCGGTCCCAAAGACGTCGAAATTATGGTTGCTAAAATCGCCAAAATTCCGCCGCGCAGCGTGTCGAGCTCTGACAAAGAACAACTGCAAAATTTGGATCGCGATCTGAAGCTTGTTGTTTATGGCCAAGACTCGGCGATCGACACGCTGGCGAGCACGATCAAGCTTTCGCGCTCCGGTTTGGGCCATCCCGAAAAACCGATCGGTTGTTTTCTCTTTGCCGGGCCCACCGGCGTCGGTAAGACAGAGCTGGCCAAGCAACTTGCCAAAACCATGGGCATCGAGTTCTTGCGCTTCGACATGAGCGAATACATGGAAAAGCATACGGTATCGCGCCTGATCGGGGCGCCGCCGGGCTATGTCGGCTTCGATCAGGGCGGTTTGCTGACCGACTCGATCAATCGTAATCCTTACGCCGTGCTGCTGCTCGATGAAATCGAAAAAGCCCATCCGGATCTTTTCAATATTTTGCTGCAAGTGATGGATCACGCGACCTTGACGGATAACAACGGCAAAAAAGCCGATTTTCGCAATATCGTCTTGATCATGACGACCAACGCTGGCGCACGCGAGATGAGCGGGGCGCCGCTCGGCTTTGGAGCGCAGTCAAACGCCGGCAAAGGCAAGGAAGCGATCGAAAAAATGTTCAGTCCGGAGTTTCGCAATCGACTCGATGCGATGATTACGTTCAATTCGCTGAGCCAGGAAAATATCGAGCGCGTGGTCGACAAATTCATCATCGAGCTCGATCAGCAACTCAACGAGCGCAAGGTTTTCCTGCAGCTTACGGTCCGGGCGCGGCGCTGGTTCGCTGAGCGCGGTTACGATCCGACTTTTGGCGCGCGGCCAATGGCGCGGCTGATTCAAAACGAGATCAAGCGGATTCTTGCCGACGAGATCCTATTCGGCAAGCTGCAGAGCGGCGGGAAAGTTGAAGTGGACGAAAGCGAAGGGCAGCTAATTTTTTCCTATAGCACGCCGAACGATCCACATCCGTAACGGACAGGCTGCAAGCCTCGCCATTTCCCTGGTCAGAGTGATTTCACGCCCGGATGGAACAACTAATTGTCGTCCTGTTTCTGACCTTTTTCGCACTCGATTTCCTAATTGAATTTGTTCTCAACGAGTTGAATCTTCGTTTCGTGCGC
>JBEVIO010000133.1:0-5046 GCA_040510635.1 Binatia bacterium
CTTGAGTTTCGCGTCGTCGTCAAGCGCTTTCAGTCTGTCAATGCCGTCGACGGCGTGAGCTTTTCCCTTCATCCCGGCGAAATATTTACCTTGCTCGGGCCGTCAGGGTGCGGTAAGACGACGACGCTCAGGCTCGTGGCAGGATTGGAAGAGCCGGACAGCGGCCAGATTCTGATTAAAAATGTGACCGTGGCGGCGCCCGACCGCGGATTGTTCGTCCCGCCCGAAAAACGCCAGCTTGGCATGGTCTTTCAATCCTATGCGATCTGGCCCCATCTAACGGTTTTTGAGAACATCGCCTTTCCGTTGCGCGTGCGGCGTGAATCGGCCGACGACGTTCTCCGGCGGGTGCACCAGGCTCTCGAGATCGTCGGCCTCGCCGGCCTTGCGGAGCGCGGCGCGACGCAACTCTCCGGCGGCCAGCAGCAGCGCGTGGCCCTGGCGCGCGCTCTGGTTTACGAACCGGCGATCTTGCTGCTCGATGAGCCACTGTCGAATCTTGACGCGAAACTGCGCGAGCAGATGCGCGTCGAGATTCGCGCGTTGCAAAGAAAACTCGGCCTGACGGTTCTCTACGTGACCCATGACCAAGCGGAGGCGATGACGTTATCGGACCGGATCGCGGTGGTGAACAGCGGACGCTTCGAGCAGATTGGCACGCCTGAAGAAGTGTATGAGAATCCCGCGACGGCGTTTGTCGCCGAGTTCTTGGGCCGGGTCGTCAGTTTCGAAGGAAGAATCACCAAGAGTCCGACCGGGTGCTGGATCGAGTTTTCCAATGGCGCGGGACGCTGCGCGCTTGCCAATGCGACGGCAGATTCTTTGGCGGACGGGGCGCCGGCGAGGGTTATTACAAGGCCGGAGAACGTGGAGATGTGCGCCGCCGGAAGGCCGGCGCCGAATCAACTGGCGGCGACCATTGAGCAAGTGGCCTATCTCGGCGAACGCTTTGAGTATCACGTTAAAGCCGCCGGGGTTTCGTTTGTCTTGTTTGCGCCGAAAAAGCAGCGCTTCCACGCCGGCGAGATCGTCCAGCTGGCTCTCGATCCCGCTCATCTCAATGTTCGGCCGCAGTAACTTCTCATGAAATCGAATACCGTCACGCTCTGGAACACAGCGGGTCGCTTTCGTTGGCGGCCGATCCGGATGGCGGAGTTCTCGTTATTGATCTTTCTCGCGGTCGTCATGGGGTTGCCCCTGGGGTTTTTGCTCACGGGCAGTTTCAACCTGGCACCACCCGGCGCGGCGGCAGTCTACGGCTTGGACAATTGGTTGCGCGCTTTCACCGATACCGGCACCTTGAGTGCTCTCTGGATGAGTTTCCTGCTGTCGGTGGTGCGCTTGATTCCAGCGATGATCCTATCGGTGATTTTCGCCTGGCTGATTGCGCGCACCGACATGCCCGGCGGGAAATTTCTCGAAGCCGTCTGTTGGGTTGCCTACTTTGTTCCCGATTTCCCGTTGGTGCTGGCCTGGATTCTCTTGTTGGATCCCAACTTCGGCTCTCTCAACACGCTGGCGCGGAGCCTGCCGTTGGTCGATGGACCGTTGTTCGACCCTTATGGTTTTTGGGGCATTGTCTGGGTGCATACTTCAACCGGCGGCATATGGTTCAAGGTGATGCTGCTTGTTCCGGTGTTCCGCCGTTTGGGCGCGACCTTGGAAGAAGCGGCGCGGGTCGCCGGCGCCAACACCGCAACGATGCTCCGGCGCATTACTCTGCCGGTGTTATCGCCGATGATTCTCGCGGTCTCCGTGCTGAGCTTTATTCGCGGCCTGCAATCCTTTAACACCGAGCTATTGCTCGGCACGCCGTCCGGCATCTATGTTTATTCAACAAAAATTTATGATTTCCTGAACCGTCAGCCGCGCGCCTACGGCGAGGCCACGGCGTTGGGTTCGGTCTTCTTGTTCGTCCTGGCGATCCTACTGTTTTTCTATTGGAAGTATCTTAGCGGCAACAGAAAGTTCACCGTCGTTACCGGCCAAGGTTATTCCACGCTGCGCGTGAAGCTCGGCAAATGGCGTTATGCCGCTTTGACCGGGTGCCTCACCTACGTGATCGTCATGATGTTCTTGCCGCTCGCGTTTCTGGTCATCGGCTCGTTCATGCGGCGCTATGGTTTCTTCAATATCGCCTCGCCGTTCACGCTCGACCATTGGCGCAACTTGCTCGCCGACCCGATTTTTCTCATCGCCTTGAAGAATAGCTTGATTATTGCCGGCATCACCGCCGCCGGTGGAATTCTGCTTTACTCCGCGCTTGCCTATCTAATAGTCTCGCGCCGGACGATAACCGCACCGCTCCTCGAGAGTCTTTGCTGGATTCCCCATGTGTTGCCAGGGATTCTGCTCGGTCTCGGCGTGCTCTGGCTATTTCTAGCGACGCCTTTACGTTTTTTTCTTTACGGGACGGTGTGGGGGATCGCCTTTGCGCTGATTCTCGCGGACAGTCCGATAACGACCCAGGCATTCAAGGCGGGCTTATTGCAGCTGGGTGGTGATTTGGAAGAATCAGCGCGCGTAAGCGGCGCGTCGTGGAGCTACACTTATCGGCGCATTCTCCTGCCGCTGCTGGCGCCCATCGCCGGCGCGGTGGGCTTAATGAATTTCGGCAGCGCCTTGACCAGCATTAGCACTCCCGTGCTACTCTACAGCCATCAATCGCGGCCGCTGGCGATTTTGCTTCTCGAATACAGCTTCACCGGCGAGCTGGAACGGGCGGCGGCCCTTGGGCTGCTGATCACGATGATCATCGGCGCGATGATGGTGATCGGCAGAAAAGTCGGTCTGCGATTATCCGGCAGCGATTGATGCTAAATCTCATAGCGGGAGCGCGGAGGATAATTCAGATGAAACGAATGCTCATATTCGTAAGCTTTTTCGTCCTCGCTGGAGCAACCACGGGCGGGGCGCAGCCCAAGACCGGCGACAAAGAGTGGGCCGCCATCGTCGAGTCGGCCAAGAAAGAAGGCAAGGTTATCGTCGTCGGCTCTCCCGATCCGGTGATGCGCAACGAAGTGATTCCCAAGTTCACCGCGCGCTTCGGCATCCCCATCGAATTTATCACCGGGCGCGCGAGCCAGATCGTTGCGCGCGTCGAGACCGAACGGGCTTCGGGAATTTACAGTATCGACGTCTATCTCGCCGGACCCGACACGACGGCCAACGAGCTATACAACGACAAGATGATCGATCCATTGAAACCGCTGCTGGTGCTGCCCGAGGTGGTGGACGGTTCGAAATGGAAGACCGGCAAAGTATGGTTTGCCGACCCGCAAGAGCAATTCGTCGTGCGCGCATTCAGCAGTGTGGCGACTTTCATGTTCATCAATACCGAGCACGTGAAGCACGAGGAGGTGCGCCAGATCAAAGATCTGCTCAACCCCAAGTGGCGCGGCAAGATCTCCACGGAGGACCCGACGACGACGGGATCGGGGGCCAATAAGGCCGCGCACCTTTATAGCGAATTCGGCGAGGAGTTCATTAAACAACTGTACATCGACCAAAAGACAGTGCGCACGCGAGAGCGGCGCCAGATGACTGACTGGTTGGCGCGGGGAACCCAGCCGATTTGCTTGAGCTGCCGTGAGGATGACGTACGGCCGCTGGCCAAGGAAGGTTTTAAGGTTCTCGAAATTTTCGAGATGAACGGCATACCACCTTCAATCAACGGATCGCCGTGGATGCTCAGCGTCGCGAGCAAGGCGCCGCACCCCAAGGCGGCGCAGGTTTTCGCCAACTGGATTCTTTCCAGGGAAGGCTTGGAGACTTACGGCAAGGGTTACGGCTCGGCGACCTTGCGCACGGACATCGACGAGTCGTATCTCAAGCCGGGCAATCTGCCGAAAAAGGGCGTTAAATATTTCGACGACACCGACTGGAAATGGATCGTCACCGGACGGCGTGAAAATCGCGAGAAAGTCTGGCAGCTGCTAAAAGCGCGCTAGCGCGCCGTTCCAGTCGTTCAAGATGTTCCAATTGTTCCAATCGCCGGAAATGGCGGTGGAGCGATTTATGAATAAGAATACCGTCTTGGGTTCTCGGCTGCGGCATCAGTCTTCACCCGGGCGCGTCTTTATGAGGGCCAGAACGACTTGAACTATTTGAACGGCTTGAACGTTTTGAACGAGTTATAGAGAGGGAGGAAGGGTCATGGCCAAGAAAATCAAGATTCACTATCGGGCGCCGAGTCACGTGCCGCTGTGGAAAGTGATGGAGGAGGGCGGCTTTCTCGGAAAACATGGATTGGAAATGGATATGGGGTCCCTCGAAGGGCAACGCAAGCGCGCCACCGAAGGGTTGAAGGCCGGCGATCTCGACATTGTCTCGGGCAATCATCACAACTTGTACGCGGCCAAAGCGCTGCACGGCGATCCCTATGTGCATATCGGGCAGAGTAACAACTCCTGGCGGGAAAATTTTCTCGTTTGCGGAAAGGGCATCAACGGATTGCCGGATCTCAAAGGTAAAAGGGTCGCCATGGACGACTACGACGGCCACACGGGTTTGAACGTCTGGCTCTACTTGCGCAAACAGGGTCTGGAGGAAGGCAGGGATGTTGAACTGGTTACCGACCCGGTGAAGGGCGCGGAGCGGGCCAAGAGCGTGATGGACGGCAAGTACGATGCGACGTTTATCCGCGCCGTGGACCGGCTGCGCGCGCTCAAGTTCGGCGCCAAGATTATCGAAGTTCCGCCGATGGCGATGATCGAAGGGGTAACGCTGACGACGACCACGACGTACGTCAAGAATCATGAGGATGAATGCCGCTCGCTGATCATGGCATTGATCGACGGCATTCATTTTTTTAAGACGAACAAAGGCGACACGATAAAGATCGTCAAGCAACACTGCTCGGAATTACTCAAGATGCGCAACGATGAGGAATGGGACTGCTTCTACGAAAATCAAGTGACATCGCTGGAAAGCGCGCCCTATCCGTCCATCGAAGCGATTCAAAACGTTTTCGCCCTGGCGGTCAAAGGCGATCCCCAGATCAAAGAGTTCAACCCGCTCTCGCTATGGGATCTCCACTATGTCAAA
>JBEVIO010000134.1:0-3984 GCA_040510635.1 Binatia bacterium
CAATGCCTCTCCGCGTCAAGGGGGAAGAAAAGACACACCGAATTGAAACAACGGTTGTGGTGCATTATTTGCGGCAAAATTTTCTCACTTGCGGTGAAACCATTCCCTACTGAATCTTTGGCCCGGTGTACTCCAGCACGTACAATCCGCCCTTGATCCGGTCGGTCACGTAAATCAAACCGTCGGTGTCGACGTAAAGGTCGTTGAACATCGGCGCCTTCTGTCCTTCTGGCGCCGGCGGAATGAAGAAGCCGACTTCCTCGGGGCGAAATTTATTTCTGATATCAAAGACACGCAGGCCCGCATTATAATAGGTAATGAAAATTAGGTTCTCATTTTGATACGAGCCCGGGCGCATCTCGTGCACGTTGTGCGGGCCAAAACGCAAACCGCGCTTGCAGAAGTCGCCCTCCGGAACCGGGCAGGAGCTGACGATCACCGGGTTTCTTTCTTCGCGGATATCGATCAGCCAGACGCGCTTCTCGCCTTCGTTGCAGTCGTACTTTACCGACTCATCGACGGCGACGACGAGTTTTCTCCCCGGCAGCGGCAACGTCGTGTGCGCGTAGCCGCCGAATGGCGGACTCCAGTCGATGTGGCTGATGGTTTTCGGCTTGCTAATATCGGATATGTCGAGAATCACCATGCCGGCGTCGACCAAGGCAACGTAGGATCGGTCGCCATGCGGAATCGCGCCGTGCACGTGAAAATGCTCGCCGGCAAATGGCGTCCAATCCGGCGGCGGCTCCTCGCCTTCCTTCGTGCCGGGAATCCACCACCGGCCCGCTTCTTTAGGATTTGTTGGGTTCGAAAGATCCGCGATCAAATAGGCGCGCTCTTCGATGCCCGGCAGCATCGCGCCGACGTGCGCGTACTTGCCGTCGGTGAACCACATGCGATGCACGCCCTTGCCGGGAAGTTTTAAGTAGCCGATCTCGCGCGGCTCGGTAGGTTTTTCGATGCTGTAAACTTTGATGCCGGCTTCGTTCGGCACGCTGGCGGGAACCGATTTATCGAAGTAAGGACGCTCCTGATTTTGAATCAAAATATCGTCAACGATCTGCACTTTGTGCGCGTGCGTGTTGGGCGCGTGCGGCATCTGCGTCACCACGCGCGGATCCGTCGGATCGGCCACGTCGAGAATACTCAGGGCCATCGGCGAAGTACCGAGATGGGCGAGGTAAACGTATCGGCCCTGTTTCAATAATTGCATGCCGTCACCATGGCCATTCAAATCGTGATGGCCGATCACCCGCATGTTCCAATTTTCACTCTTGGCTTGGATATCCGCGATGGTCATTAGAGCCTCACTTCATGGAGCTGAAAACTCCCGTCCTCTTCAGCGCCGCGCTTCGTTCTCTTATACTTCCCGACTTCTTCAGTCAACAATTCCCTGTGTGTTGGCCCACGTTTGTTTATATGGTAATAAGCCGCCTACGCAAGTTATTTAAAATCGTCAAGAGGAGGGTGCCATGAAACGAGCGCTCGCTTTTGCAACTCTTGCGTTGCTGTTCCATTCCGCCGCATCACACGCTCAACTCAAGCGTATCGCGGCCGGGTATAGCGCCGTCAGCGCCACGCAAATAGGGTTCTACATCGCCAAAGATGCAAAAATTTTTGAAAAGCATGGCTTAAACGTGGATCCGGTTTACGTTGCGGGAGGCAGCCGAATGGCGCAAGCCATTATTGCCGGTGAGTTCCCCCTCGCTCTGGCCGGCGGCAATATCGTCAACGTCAACCTCTCCGGCGGGGATATCGTCATCATCGGAGGCGTGGTCAACGTCCCCTCCTTTTATCTCTTCGTGCAATCCTCGATCAAACGGAATGAAGACTTGAAAGGCAAAGCCGTCGGAATTACCCGCTACGGAGCTTCCACCGATGTCAGTCTGCGCGCGTATCTAAAAAAATATGGCTTGGAGCCGGATCGAGACGTAAAAATTCTCCAAATGGGCGGCCAGCCGGAAATCGTCGCGGGCATGCAGGCTGGAGTCGTCCAAGGGGGAATTCTCACATCTCCCGCCGACTTTCGGGCTAAGAAAGCCGGCTTTGTCATGCTCGCCAACTTCGCAAAAGAAGGGATCGACTACCCAACCACGAGCCTCGTTTCGACCCGTTCGACCATAAAGAAAGATAGAGAAACCGTGAAACGGTTCTTGATGGCCTACAGCGAGGCGGTCGATCGCCTGTTTCGCGACAAAGAACTCGGTATAAGAATCCTCGGCAAGTGGACGCGCACTCAAGATCGTGAAACGCTGGAGTCGTCCTATGAGTACGCGACCAATTTCGTCGAAAGACCACCACGACTACCCTTCAAGGCCACGGAAAATATCGTCGCATCCATGGCCGAAACCGATCCCAGAGCGAAAGACCACAAGGCCGAAGAGTTTATGGACCCTTCGATCTACAACGAGCTGGAGAAGTCCGGTTTCTTCAAATCGCTGGGACGGTAAGATCATTGGATCGAAGCGCTTCGATGCATGTCGCGGTTCGACGCGGCTTTGTGCCAAGAATCGCAACGGCGAATCCATAATCCTAACTTGAAAGCCGTCGTCCTCAAAGAATTTGGCGGCCCTGAAGTGCTGCGCTTCGAAGATCTGCCTCAGCCGAAACCCGCGGCCGGCGAGACCTTGATCAAAATCCATTCGGTTTCGGTCAACCGGACGCTCGACTGCGTCGTCCGCGCCGGCAAATATCCGGTAAAGATCCGACTGCCCCATGTGCTCGGCGCCGACCCGGCAGGCGAAGTCGTAGAAGTCGGGGCCGCAGTCGCGACGCCCAACGTTGGCGATCGCGTCGCTGTGATCTCGGCGGCGCCTTGTAAAACATGCGAAGCATGTCTTCGAGGCGATGAAAGCCATTGCGTGGATAGCAAACGCATCGGTATTGATCGTTGGGGCGGCTACGCCGAATATATCGCCGTGCCGGCGCGTTGTGTGGTGAAAATCCCCGACAATATTTCCCTTCCAGACGCGACGGTCATTACCCGCCACTTTCCCATGGCGTTCAATCTTCTCGTCAACAAAGCAGATCTCCAACCCGGCGAGCGCGTCTTGGTGATGGGCGCAACCGGTGCCCTGGGCAGCGCCTGTGTGCAAGTCGCGAAGATGCTCGGCGCCAAAGTGATCGCCGGCGCGGGCACCGACGAGCGCGTCGAGCTCGCAAAAAGTTACGGCGCCGATCTTGGAGTCAATTATCGCGCGCGTGATCTCGCCACGGAAATCATGCATCTCACGAATAACGAAGGCGTGGACGTCGTCTGCGAAAACATCTCCGACCCGACGCTCTGGCCGGCAGCGTTCGCCAGCCTCGCTCTCAATGGGCGGCTGGTCACAGCCGGCGCTCATGGCGGCGGCACTGTCAACCTCGATGTAAAGCGCCTCTACATGCGCCGGCTGCGCATCCTAGGCGCCGCTGGAACCACTCTCGCCGATGTCGAAAAAGCGCTCGACGCGGCGCGTCGAGGAAAAATTCGCGCCATCATCCATCGAATCATGCCGCTCCGCGACGCCGCGGAAGCCCACAAGATCGTCGAACAAAATCAGATTGCCGGAAAAATCATCCTCGACCCGACGCGGAAGTAACCGTGTCAACACTCCACGTCTCGCAAGGCATCGTACCTCGACCTAACGATTACCATGTTTCACATTGCACCATGTCATCAACGACGTGAAGGATCTCGGATTTGAAGACGAGATTCTTTTTCCGTTTACAGTCACAAAGTAGCCGTGTTAGAAACACAGCTATCGAGTTTCAGGAGGTAGCCCATGGCAGAGATCGTTTCGATCATCGGCATCACCCACAATCCGTTTATGCCGCGCTTGTTCAAGCAGCCGCAGCAACCACCCGGCACCGAGAAAATCAAAGAACGCATCGCAATGATGCGACAAAAGCTCGCCGAAGCGAAACCGGACGTGCTTGTGTGCATCGGCAACGATCATCTGCACCAATTTTTCATGGACAATATGCCCGCCTTCATGATCGGCA
>JBEVIO010000135.1:0-4090 GCA_040510635.1 Binatia bacterium
ACTGTGTCTGTGCCGGACCTTTGGGCTCCCAGCCATGCTCATCGTGGCGCGACCATTGGACGCGCACCGGCGCGCCTACAGCGCGTGACAGCAGCGCGGCGTCCTCTGGACTATCGTCACTGCTCAGACGGCCGTAAGAGCCCGAGCCGTCACGATAGATGACGCGGACGTTTGTCTCCGGAATTTTCAGCAGGGACGCCACTGCGGCACGAATGCGGAACGGGCCCTGGCAGCCGGACCAGATCGTCGCCTGGTCGCCGCGCACATCGGCAATCGAGCATGACGGACCGATCATCCCGTGCAATTGAAACGGCCAACGATAACTTGTTTCATAGCGTTTGCTTGCTTTTTCGAAAGTAGCCGTTGGATTACCTTTTTCAACGCCCTTTAGCGTGGTGAAGCTCTTGGTGTTCTTCAAGTAGGTGTAAAGCTCTTCGGGGTTTGCGGGCAGCGTAAATTTCGGTGGCGACCAGGTCACCTGGAGCTTTTCCGCGGCTTGCATCGCTGCCCACTCGGTTTTTGCAACAACGCCGACGAAGTTTCCTTCGCGCACGAATTTCACAAACCCGGGAATTTGTTTGGCCGAGCTTTCGTCGATGCTAATGGGCGCAGTGCTAATCGTCGGCGGTCGAATGACACGGGCGTGTAACATGCCGGGTACCCGCATGTCATGAACGTAAACCGCTTCGCCGGTGACTTTGGGCGGCAGATCGAAGCGCGGCACGGCTTTACCGACCGTGGTATATGCCTTTGGATCCTTGGCCTTCACGTCCTGGGCCAATTTGAGATCGTTGCCGCGCCCTTCGGCTTGAATACTTACATTAAATCGTTGGCCGCCGATCAGCTGCGGGTAGGAAATGCGTTTTGATGGATTTCCGGGGACACTCACCACTCCGTCTCGCACGGTGAGCTTCTCGGCAGGCGCGCCGAGTCTTTCCGCCGCCATGCGCAAGAGTTCCTTGCGGGCCGCGGCAGCCGCTTGGCGGACTTGAGGTCCGGCCCGCTCGATCGTCCGACTGCCGGATGTCGTCGCCTGGTCGATGGTCTTCGAGGTATCGCCCATGTCGACTTTGATCTTGCGCAACCAAACATCCAACTCCTCAGCCGCGATCTGGGCCAGCGCGGTCTCGATGCCGGTGCCGAGCTCCACTTTGCTGGTAAAAATGGTAACGGTGCCGTCCTGACTTACGGCGATCCAGGAATCAAGCTGAGTGGGATCAGGTTCTCCGCTCGCAGCCGGCGATGATTGTCCGAAGAGATCCGAGCTAGGAGGGAAGAGATTAAAGCTGACGACGAGCGCGCCGGTGGTTTTGAGAAACTGTCTGCGATTGAGTTCCAGGGTCTTCATCGCTGCGCTCCTTTCCCTACACCATCTGTCCCGAGGCCCGTTTGACCGCTCTCAAGATGCGAATATGCGTGCCGCAGCGGCAGAGATTCCCCGCTAATGCTTCTTTGATCTGGCGGTCGCTGGGTTTGGGATTCTTGTCCAGCAGCGCTTTCGTGCTCATGATCATGCCGTTGATGCAGTAACCGCACTGCACCGCCTGCTCGTCGACGAAAGCCTGCTGGATCTTGTGCATTTTCTTGGTGCTGCCCAGACCCTCGAGAGTGGTGAGCGGTTTATTTTGCGCGGCGCTGACGGGAGTGACACAGGAGCGGATGGCGTTGCCGTCCATGATGATCGTGCAGGCGCCGCACTGAGCCAGACCGCAGCCGAACTTGGGACCGTTCAGTTGCAGATCGTTGCGCAGGGCGTAGAGCAGCGGCATGTCGGGCTCTACGTCGACGGTTTGATTCTTGCCGTTTACCTTCAGCGTTAGTCGCGCCATGGTCCCCTCCTTTTTCTATGACAACGGAAGTCCGGGTGCATGTCGATGTGATTCATTTATGGAACGCTATTGCGGAAAGTCAAGATTTCCACAAGCGAAAAGGTGACGGGACGGGTGACCATTAACTGCCCCGATCTTGCTCGCCGGCATCTTTATCGCCTGGAAAAGGATGACGTAAGCGACCTGAGTCGCCTGCCATGGGCTCAAAAACGTTAAGGTTTCGCCAGAGTGATAGTGATCGTGCCGGCGACGACTAGCGCGGCCCCGGCAACGATGCGCGGGGTAATCTTTTCCAGGTCGCGAAGAAACAGTTTACTGCCGAGCACGACCCAGAGAGGGAGCGTCGCAGTAAGCGGCGTAACCACGACTACCGGCCCATAGGTAAGCGCATAGAGCACGAGCAAGAGGCCCAGGGATTCGAACGCGCCGCCGCCGGCGAAGTAGCCGATCGATTGGCGGTTCCAGACGAGTCGGTCTTTGGTTGTCGGCAGGGCGATGAAGATGGCGGTGCAGATCAAGCCGACGATGCCGACGACGGCGCCGAAATAAACCGGTTCGTCGGAAAAGCGCAAGGCGTAACGGCGCAAGGGATAAATGACGCCTCCTAGAATCGCCGCGAGCAGCGGCGCGACGATGTACCAGCGCCGAAAGTCTTTCACGCCTTCGTCGGCATGCCAGGAGATGAAAAGGATTCCCGCAAAGACGAGCAACGTGCCGGCGCCGACTGCGAGCGTCATCCTCTCGCCAAGAAAAAAGATGGCGATAGCGGCGCTCCAAAGCGGCACTGACGCACGGATTGGGCCGCTGCGCGCCGCGCCGATTTTTTCGATGCCGATGTAAGTTAACTGGCGCACGACGGCTTGCAAGATCCCTGCGATGACGAAGAGGAGAAACACGAAGGTCGGCGTCCTCGGAATTCCGGTAAAGGCGAAGACGATCGCGAACAGCACCACCGTTTGCATGAGCAGCGAAATGAACGTGATCGTGATCGGCGTCGAATAGCGCAGACCGCGCTTGGAAAGGATGAAGCCAAACGCGTAGGCAATGGCGGCGAGTAGGGCGATCGTTTGCGGTAACATGGAGACATGAAGCACAGTCTCGCGCCCGGAGATTGGAATTTAGGGGCGCGTCGCCGCTTTGGAATTTTCCTTCACGAAGGTGAGCAGCAGCATGCCCGCCAAGTAAGTCGCCGCCGCGACCAGGAACGCCGGCGTGAAACCGTGAGTTTGCATGACGTAGCCGACAATCAAAGTCCAGATCGGTCCGGAAATGCAGCCGACGAAGTAATAGATTGAGAAAGCCGCGTCGGTGAGATCGTCGCGGGCAAAGTCGCTGATCATCGTTTGCGTCAGCGAACTGCGCGCTTCGACGACGCTGCCGTAGAGGATCAAATTTAAATAAAAAAGCAGGCCGAGGGAAGTCTGATAAGCGAGCCAAACGGTCATGAGCGCCGACAGCAGGAGCGTGATCTGTGTGACGACCGCGCGCTTTCCCAAACGATCGGATACCCAAGCGATGGCGAGCGGACCAACCAAGCCGGCTCCTTGCAACAGCGTTAGAAATAATCCGCCGACCGATGCGGAAACATCGAAACGCTCCATGAAGAAGGGAACGAGATAAGTGAGATTGATACCGGTGCCGCGACCGGCAGCGCCTACCATCAAAACAAGAGAGGTGAAGACAATGTTGCGGTTCTTGAGACAGATGCGGTACGCGTCGATGTTGGCTTTGAAGTCGCCCTTGCGTTCCTTGGCTCCGTCGGCCGCCGACGCGTGCTCGCGGACGACGAAAAGCGCGAGTCCCATCACGAGACTCGCCAAGCCGAAAACGATGAAAGCAGTTCGCCAGCCCATGTAAAGCAACGCGATGGACGCCAGCCCGGGACCGATAAAAGAGCCGAAGCTGCCCGCCGAGTGATGAAAGGTGAGCGCCCAACCGCGCGCTTTCGGATAGAAGCGCGACAAAATGCTTGCGCCGAGTGGGTGTTGAGGGCTCGATCCCGCGTCAATGGCGATGCGGGCGGCCAGCAATTGTGGGTAGCTGCCAACGAAGTACTGCGAGATCGCCAAGATGCCGACGATCACGTTGCCGGTACCAAGGATCACCGTCCGCTTGAAGAATCCGGTGAACAAACCGTAAACGACCTGCAATCCCTGGCCGACGAAATTGGAGATCGCCGAGAGCGCGCCGAGTTGAAGCAGGCCGAAACCAAGTTCCGTCATCATTACCGGAAAGAGAACCGAGGTAATGCTGTATTGTAG
>JBEVIO010000136.1:0-3819 GCA_040510635.1 Binatia bacterium
AAATAAGGCCAAACGTAGGGTTTCAAATAACCCAAGAGTCGAACGTAATACTTCACTCGCGTACCGCCTTCTTAGCGCATCATTCCAAGAGCCAGGTCCGCGACCCGTTGCGGCGCGCCCGGCGTGCCCAAACGCTCGCGCAGCGTGGCCAGCTTTTCGACCATGCCGGCGCGGGCCTTGGGATTGTCGAGCAAGAGGCGCGTCTCTGCGGCCAGCCGCTCTGAATTCATATCGCTTTGGAGGAGTTCCGGCATCAGCCGTTCCTCGGCGATCAAATTGACCATGCCGATGTGGTCGACGCGCACGAGCCAGCGCGCGATCCAATAAGTTAACCAGGATACACGATAAACAATAATCATCGGCCGGCCGAGCAAAGCCGTTTCCAGCGTGGCCGTCCCCGAAGCCGTCCAGACCAAGTCGGCGGCGTGCACGGCATTGTAGCGATCGCTGTCAACAACCGAAATGGATGGCGCCGACCCGTCGAGTATCGAGAGGACCTCCGCCGCAGCGATCGTGGTCGCGCGTACGCAAAAAAATTGTACCCGCCGTTCGCGGCGGAGCCGCACCGCCGCGTCGCGCATGACCGGCAAATGCTGACTGATCTCTGCAAGCCGGCTGCCCGGCAACAAGGCGATGACCGGTTGTTGGGGATCGAGCCCAAGCCTAGCCAGAGTTTCCTCCCGGCTTTTGTCGGCTTTGACGGTTTCCAAAAGCGGATGGCCGACGAACGTCGCATTGACGCCGTGGCGTTGGTAAAACGTTGCCTCGAACGGAAAGATCACCGCCATGCGATCAACCCAACGGGCGATTTGGCGTACCCGTCCTTTACGCCACGCCCAGATTTGCGGGCTCACGTAATAGAGAACTGGAATGCGCAACGACTTGGCATAACGGGCTAAGCGCAAATTGAATTCAGGGAAGTCGATCAGCACCAACAAGTCGGGCCGCCGCTCTCGCAGCGCCTGTTTGAGGATCGAGTAAGCGCGCCAGAGGTTTTTCAAGTTGCCGGCCAGTTCGACGAGACCCATGCCGGTTAATTTGGCGACGCTGAAAAGCGTCTCGAACCGGGTTCGTTGCAATTGTTCACCGCCGACCCCGTAGACTTTCAGCGCGGGCTCTTTTTCGTGCAAGGCGTCGACCAATTGGGCGCCGTGCGCGTCGCCGGAGGCTTCGCCGACTACCAACATGATTTCTCTGCGCTGTGACGCCATGATTTACCAGAGGGGACGATCACAGTTGCGCGCTGATCAGCGAGGCGATCTCGAGAGCGCGCAAACCCTCCGCACCGCCGACCAAAGGGAGATCTCTGCTGGCCACGCAATCCAGAAAGGAGTCGACTTCGTCCGCAAGCGCGTCGCTTTCTTCGATTTCGATGGATTCCGTGCGGATGTCGAGCCAGCCCGCGCCGGGTGCCGGCTTGTAAAAAATCTGCGCGCGGCGCTGATCATAATCGATCGAGATATAGGCATCGGGCTGAAAAAAGCGAATCTTGCGCTCGCGTTTGAGCGAAACCCGGCTCGAGGTCACATTGGCAATACAACCATTGGCAAAATTGATCCGCGCATTGGCGATATCTGGCTTATCGGTCAAGACCGGGACCCCGACCGCCTCGACCCGTTCGACCGGCGCACGGACCAAACTCGCGATCACGTCGATATCGTGAATCATCAGGTCCAGGACCACGTCGACATCCGTGCCGCGCTCAACGAATGGGGCCAGCCGGTGGCACTCGACAAACTTGGGCTCACGAATCACCCCTTCGAGACGACGGATCGCCGGATTGAAGCGCTCGAGATGACCGACCTGAAGAATGACGTTTTTTGCCTGCGCCAATTGCACAAGCTCGCGTGCCTCGGCGATATTAGCCGTAAGCGGTTTTTCGACCAGTACGTCGATGCCGGCTTCGATGAAATCGCGCGCCACCTGAAAATGCAGGCGCGTCGGCACGGCGATGCTGACGCAACGCACCCGGCCAAACATTTCCCGATAGTCTGTCAGTGCTGCGGCTCGAGCCGTCGCGCTGACCGCCGCCGCGCGCGCCGCATCAATATCGGCCACGGCGACAAGCTTCGCCTTAGTCGATGCGACGTATTTTTCGGCGTGAAATTTGCCAAGGTAGCCGACGCCGACGACACCGGTTGCGATTCCGTTCTCCGCCATGGCCATCTATTCCTCACCGCTGACCCCGACGACGGAAATCCCATAGGCGTCGGCTTGGCTCAACAAACTTTCTTTCTCCAATAAAATTGTTTTGCCCGCTTCGACCGCCAGAACCGTGCCGCCGATTTCATGCATACGATACACGGTGTCGACGCCGACCGCGGGCACATCGAAGCGCAGATCTTGCTGCGGCTTGCTCACTTTCACTACCACGCAGCCGGGCTCGGCCAGTCGTCCGCCGCGCTCAATCGCCGCATCAGTGCCTTCCACCGCCTCGACGGCGACCACGATTTGATGCTTGACTACCACTGTTTGACCAATGCCCAATCGGCCTACTTCCTTTGCGGTGCGAAAACCCAACTTGATATCGTTCCACTCCTCCCGGCGTGGCGCCCGCCTGGTCAGCACGCCGGCCGTGGCAATGATATGCGGTAGGCAAAGCGTCGATTCCAAGACCCGAATACCGTCGGCCGCGAGCTCGTCAGCAATGCCGCGGAGTAATGCGTCGTCTTCCCGGCTTTTGAGCTTGGCTAAAAATCGCGCGCCGCGCAAATCGGGACGAAAATTGCCGAACAATTTCACTTTGCGAATGCCACCCGCCATCACAGCTTCGGTTACGCCGGCGCGCTGAAAGACGCCGATAATTTTGCCCAGCTGGCCGACATAGACCCAGGTGACCTCGTCGGCAGCTTCACCGATTGTCTTCTCGGTCTCGCCGTAATGGGCAGCGGCGACAACGCGATAACCTTCGCGTTTTGCCTCCTCGGCGAAAAGCAGAGGGAACTTGCCATTGCCCGCAATTAATCCCAACTTCTTCACAAGGAAAGATAATTGCTCTGCGTCGAAGCAGTTAAAAGCGCTGACTCAGCGGCAAACCCCGCGCCCTGACTGTGCAATGAAGGAAGCAAATTTTTCGATTTCGGGAATCGCTGGCAATTCTTCGCGGATTTTTTTCAGGGCATCCTCGGTTCTGAGGGCCGATTGAAAGACAATGCGATAGGCTTTGCGCAGCAAGGCGATCACGGTCTTGTCGAAACCCCGCCGCTTGAGACCTTCGAGGTTTAGACCGTGCAGCTTGGCGCGGTCGCCCGTGGCGTTACAATACGGTGGCACGTCCTTGGAAACCATCGAGCCGGCACCGAGGATCGCTCCCGTCCCAATGCGCACGAATTGATGGATTCCGACCAGTCCACCCACGATCACGAAATCCTCGATCACGACGTGGCCGCCGAGCGTGGCGCCGTTGGCGACGACGTTACGATCGCCGAGGAGGCAATCATGGGCGATGTGGCACTGCATCATCAAGAGATTCTGATCGCCCACCCGGGTCACCATGCCGCCGGCTGTGGTCCCCGGATTGAGCGAAACATACTCGCGGATCGTGTTGCGATTGCCGATCAAAAGCTCGCTCGGTTCGCCCTTATATTTGAGATCCTGCGGCATGGTACCGATACTCGCGAAGGGAAATACCACATTGCCCTCGCCGAGCGTGGTGCGACCGGTAATGACCGCGTGCGAATAAACTCGACTCCCTTTGCCGATCCTCACGCCGGCGCCGATGACGCAATAAGGACCGATCTCGACATCGCCGTCGATCTCGGCGCGCGCATCGACAATCGCCGTTGGGTGCACCCGGCTCATTTCACCAAACGCTCTCAG
>JBEVIO010000137.1:0-4615 GCA_040510635.1 Binatia bacterium
GGAGATGGTGCGCGTAACGCGACCCGGAGGTCGGATCATTATGGGGAACTGGATTCCAGGTGATCCAACATTGGTGGCGCAAATTCTCAAGATCAGCTCATCATACTCGCCGCCACCGCCGGAAGGTTTCATAAGCCCAATGACGTGGGGGGTCGAGAACAACGTGATAGAGCGATTTGCAAGCGCGGGGGTTCCAAAAGAGAAGATATCATTCGTTAGAGACACGTATACCTTCAACTTTCCCAGAGCGCCTTCAGAGCTTGTTGCTGCATTCAGAAAATACTACGGGCCCACCATGAATGCATTCGAAGCAGCAGAAAAGAACGGTCGAGCTGCTGATCTGCTGAAGGAGCTGGAAGTTCTGTTCGACAGCCAGAACAAAAGCCAAAGCAAGGATGCCACCTCCATTCCTGCAACCTTCTTGTGCGTTACTGTTGCGCTTTGAAAAGTGGCCGGTGGGAGATGCCCCTGCAAACGCCTAGCCATGCCTAACAAAGCGATGCACCTGAGCCGGCTTCGCAGGCCAGGTGATCTTGGTCGTTAGATGGCTGATGGAGTTACCAAAATGAGCGGCTCCTCCGAGACAGAATTCAGCGGGAAGCGCGCCCTCGTGACCGGCGCCGTGAGAAACACGACGCTGTCAGCCAGAAAGCGCTCAATTAACTTTTAACGTTAGTTCCCCTTTGCCTTGCGCGCTGCAGCGATGTCACCTTCACCGAAGCGATAAAATCGCACCGGGTTGTCGTAGAGCATTTTTCTTTTGAAATCATCGGAAAGATCTTTGCGCGCGTAGAGGTGCGGCAGATCGCCGCCGAATTGGTCGCGTTCCCGTTCGTGCGGGAAGTCGGAGGCCCACATGATGACGTCAGGATGAACTAAGTCGGCGATGTACGGCGCGGTCCGTTCCTCGACTTCCATGGTGACGAAGATGTTGCCGCTCTTGAAGAAATGGCTCGGTGGATTCTTCAGTTGCGGCGCGAGGCGGACGGCGAATTTTTCGTAGTCTTCTTCCATGCGGTCCATCATGAACGGTACCCAACCGGCGCCGGCTTCGAGATAGGCCATACGCAGCTTGGGAAACTCCTGAAAGACGCCTTGGAACATCATGTTGGTGATTTGTAGGAACAATCCGACCGGATGCTCGAGCATGTGCGCTTCCAAAAAACTCGCCACGCGGTCGAGGCCGAGATTTTGGCTGACGCCGCCGTGGATCGTGAGCGGCACGTCGAGGCGCTGGGCCTCGTCGTAGATTTCATGAAACACAGGAGAACCGTAGAGCGGCATTCGGTTATTTGTCACCGAGGGTAAGAGTCCAGCGCTGAAGCCCAGCTCTTTCACACAGCGGCGCAATTCCGCTGCGGCGGCTTTCGGATCTTGCGGCGCGAGCAAGGCGACGCCTTTTAAGCGCGGCGACTGGCTGATGAAGCGGTCGTAGAGCCAGTCGTTATAGCCCTGCGCGATTGCCGACGCCCACGCCGGGAGTTGGATCATGCCAATCGCCAACGCGGAAGTGGGGTAGAGCACGGCGCAGTCGATGCCATGCTCATTCTGAAAGCGGATCCAAGCGTCAGCGTCGGGATCTTCGCGCTTGCCTTTGCGCGCCAGACCGCGCTGCCAGCCGTCGGCGTCGAACATCGGCCACGTAGAGTGCCAATCCATTTCGCTGAAGTTGCCTTTGATGTGAGCGAAGATGTCCTTGTGGTCTTCCATGATGTGGCCGTCTGCGTCGATAACGAATTGGCTCATTGTCGTTCTCCTAACCGGCAATTTTTTATTCTAACAGGTGAAAGGCAAGATTTCTCCCTTTGGTCGAAATGACAAGTGTTCAGGCAGCGCGCTTCCTATGGTCATTTCGAGCAGCTAAGCGACTAAGAAATCTTTGGATTGAGCATGTCGATTTGCCGCGCGGCTATTGCAGAAAAATCTTCTGATATTCTTTCTTTTTCGCCTCGAAGTCCTCTTTGCCGAAACTGTACATCTGCACGAATTTGATTTTATCGGCGTCGGCGAGCGGCGGATAGACGCCTTTGCGGTTGACGAACTCGCCGGTGTCGGCCTGAATCTTCATGCTCTCCTCGTCGAGAAAAAAGTCGATGAAGGCCTTGCCCGCGCTCGGCCGCGGGGCCTTGGAAGCGAGGCTGATATACTGGCCGTCGCCGAGCATGGTGTAATCGCGAACGTAGTCGAGGCTGGCGCCTTGTTTGTTGTAGGTAAGAACGAAACGCACGAAGGTGATCCCGACCGGAGTTTCGCCGGTGCCGACACGGTCCGCGGCCGGCACGATCGATTCGACGAAGATCGGCTTAGCCGCGGCAAGGTCATGGATAAACTTCTCCGCGCGCGCTTTGGGCATGATCTTATCCAGGCTCGCGAGCCACTGGGTGGTCAACGTATGATTGACCGGGTGGGGCATGACGAGTTTGCCACGATAATCCGGTTTGACGACATCTTCGAGAGTTTTGGGCGCCTCCGATGCTTTGATCCCGGCCTTGTTGTAAATGACGCCGTACAGGACGTTTCGATAGCGGGCACCGAGATTCGGATCGATCGCATCTTTGGCGAAGCCCTTAAACGACGGCGATTCGTATTTTACAAATGCGCCGGCTTTGGCCATCAGTTGCATGTGATCGCCGGTGGTCGCGACGACGTCGTACAACGGCTTGCCGACGCGGTATTCGCCAAGGACGCGATCGAGCACTTCGGTCGACCCGCCGCGCCAGTAATCCATCTGTAAGCCGGTCTTCGCTTCAAAAGTTTTTTTCAGCGCGTCGGCGGTGAAAGTCTCCATCGAAGTATAAAGAATGATTTTGCCGCCGTCTTTTTTCGCCGCAGCGACGGTTTGGGCAGATTGGCCGTACGCGATCTGCTCGGTGACAAGCAGCAGCCATCCAAACAAAAGAGCAGACATCTGGCGCATCGGAGTGGCTCCTTTCGGTGCTGAGTTGGACGAAGCGTCTTCTACTTTTTCGATTTATAGTGTACGGCTCGTCGAAGAGTCAAGGCGGAGCGGAGAAGGCGCGAGACGCAAGGAAAAGGATCGTCAGGCGTTAGGGATAAAGCGTGGAGCTCCTAACCATTCATCTCTTACGCTTAAACGATCAACGCTACCGCTTCTTGGAATCGTAGAGGGAATCGATAAAACCGCTATCGTCGAGTCGGCGAATAATCCGCGGTTCGACGATCTCTTCCGGCTTCAGGCTGGCGACTTTGGATTCATCGTCGCCATGAGTTTTTGCACGTTGCGCAGTGCATCGATAGACGGATAGGGCTTTTTCTCGTTGCCCGTCAGCAAGTCCTGGTAACTCTCTTCGGCCGTCGCGGGGTCCGTGATTTTCATTTTTATCGTGACGGTTTTGACCACCGCCGGTTTGTTTTCTGGTTTGCCGGTAAAGGCCTGCGCTTCGAGAAAGCGCGCAAGAATTTTTCGACGTGATCATCGTGGTCGCCCAAGTAAGTTGCCGTCGTCACCACGCTGGTCGTGATGAAAGGGAATATTGGAGCGATGCAGTTCGAGCATGATCTTATAACCTTTTTGTTTCAGGCGGCGGCTAAAAAACGGGTCGACGATTGTCAGGTCGACGCTGCCGCCTTCGATGGCTTGGATCAAGATGCTTGATTGCCGATGGCGTTGATCTTCACATCGTCGCGGCCCGGTTCCAAGCCAAAGTTTTGCAGTGCCAGGTTGGCCGCCATCCAAGTCGTGCCGCCGACGCTGGTCACGCCGATGCGCTTGCCGCGGATATCTTTGCTGTCTTTGACCTCGGGCCGCGCGACTAGATCGTAGGGCAGCTAGTTACTCGGACTAGCGACGATTCTGAATGTTTGACCGCCGGCGACCCCGGACAGCACCGTGGCGCCGCCGATGGTGCCGATCTGTACTTCGCCGGTCGCCAACGCAGCGGTTTGAAGGTTGCTGCTTTGAAGAAATACAGTCGCGAGGTAGCACAAAAATAGTAAACAACATACCGTCGAGAACTTTCTCATCCTTTGCCTGCCAGCTTCTTGAAAAATCCTTCGCGTTCTAACTCGTCGACGATGCTTTCGTCGAGATACTTGCCGATGTTCATGTCGACTTTCACGGCCGGATTTCGCTGCGCGATGATTTCCAGGGTGTTGCGCAAGCCTTCCTGCGATACGCGGGTGGGCATCGCAAAGCTTCTGGCAAAGTAATCGTAGGTTTCTTCGAGCCCCTTGGGATTTTTAAATCTCAGGCGCTTGGAGAGCACCGCGAGTCCTTTTTCCCGGCTGGTCATGAATTGGTAGGTGCCTTCGGCATAGGCTTGTTGAAAGCGCTTTACGGTATCGCGGTTTTTTTCGACAAAAGAGCGGCGCGCGACCATGACATTCATCGGAAAGGACGTTCCTTTGACGTCAGGCATCTTAACAAGCTCGTGCATGCCGAGCCGCAGCGCCTCATTGATGTCGGGATAAGACAACATGGTGCCGTCGATGGCTCTCGCGGAAAGCGCGACAATCCGCGCCGCAGAATCGCCGGCGGGGAAAATCGTCACCGACTGCCGCGCTATATTCCATGCTTTGAGGGCGAGGAACGTGGCGGTTTCAGTGGCGCCGCCGACCGCCAAAATACCGATCTTCTTGCCGGTCAGATCTTCGG